>BLMC01000004.1 GCA_011959805.1 Lachnospiraceae bacterium
TGAGAGCCCGCTAAAGCGGGCAAATGGGAGTTAATGTGAAATCTTTGATTTCACAGTCCTGATTTGAGAGCCCGCTAAAGTGGGCAAATGGGAGTTAATGTGAATTATGAATTATATAATTGGTTTGATTGGTGATGTTCTTGGATGGTTAATGTATTTTTGCTATCGTGTTTTGCCAGATTATTTTATATCAATTATTGTTTTTACTTTTGGAACCAAAATCGTTCTTTTGCCAGTTTCCTTGTGGGTGCAAAAAAATTCAATTAAGATGGTAAAGATGCAGCCGGAGATGAATTTTATCAAAGCAAAGTATTATGGAAACAGTGAGAAGATTTCAGAGGAGCAATATGAGTTATATAAAAGAGAGCATTATCAACCTCTCGCAGATTTGATTCCACTGGCATTGCAGTTAATTCTTCTGATGGGGGTCATCGAGGTGATTAATCATCCAGAAGAATATATTTTTCGCGGTAAACTAGGGGTACTTGATACGATGTTAGGCAGTCTGGATTTGTCGTCGGTACCAGTGGAGGTTGGAGGAATTGCATACTTGATTCCTTTAATAGCTGCATTGTCTGCATGGTTTATGTGTTTTATACAAAATAAAATTAATGTATTGCAGGCAGAACAAGGGAAACTAAATCAACTTGGAACAATGATACTTTCTATTGGGTTGTCTCTTTATCTTGGCTTTTTTGTCAAGACAGGTGTCGGTATTTACTGGACATTTAGCAATATCTTTTCGGTGGTGCAACTGTATTTTCTCAATCTCATTCTCAATCCTAAAAGGTATATTGACTATGATGCACTTGAGAGAAGTCGGGAGGAATTAAAAAGTGCCAGTGCCTTTGGTAAGGAAAATAAAAGCAAACTGTTTGAGAAGAACCCCTACAGAAAAAAAGAAAAGGCAGATTACAAACGATTTTTTAAGGATTATGAAATGCAGCTTGTATTTTATTCTGAAAAAAATGGATTTTATAAATATTTTCAAAATATTATTGAAGTGTTGTTAGAAAAATCAAATGTGGTAATTAATTATGTGACAAGCGATCCCAATGACAAGGTATTTGAAATGGAGAGCGACCGTTTTAAACCCTACTATATTGGCGAGAATAAATTGATTGTCCTAATGATGAAGCTTGAGGCGGATGTTGTTGTAATGACAACACCAGATTTGGAGAACTTTCATATTAAACGTTCTCTTGTCCGCAAGGACAATGAATATATCTATGTGCCACATGATGTAAATAGTCCTAATTTAACCTTCAGAAAAGAAGCGTTGGATCATTTTGATACAATATTTTCTTCGGGATATCTATGTACAAAAGAGATTAGAAAAAGGGAAGAATTGTACAAACTACCAGAAAAGAAGATTGTTGAATGGGGCTCAAGTGTTATTGACAATATGATTGCTGCTTATGCAGCGATGGACCAAGAAGAAAAGTCTGTAAAAGAGATTTTGATTGCACCCTCTTGGCAGAAGGGAAATATTTTGGCATCTTGTATTGAAGAAATATTGGAAAGGTTGCAAGGGCAAGGTTATCGAATTATTGTTAGACCGCATCCTCAGTTTGTACGCCACGAGGAGAAAAGACTGATTTGTCTACAGGAAAAATTTGATATGAACAACCGTGATGACATGGAGTTACAGATGGATTTTTCATCAAATAAGACTGTGTACGAAGCAGATCTTGTGATTACGGATTGGTCTAGCATCGCATTTGAATATTCCTTTGCGACTCTTAAACCAGCATTATTTATTAATACGCCGATGAAAATTATGAATGAAGACTATGAAGAGTTAGGAATTATCCCAATTGATATTGAACTTCGGGATAAAGTGGGAAAAAGTATTGACATTGATAATCTTTCTATACTTCCGCAGGTGGTGGATGAGCTTTTGAGAAGTGATGCATTTTCAAAAGAGTCTTTGCGAAAGATTAGAGATTGCTATATTTACCATATTGGCAACAGTGGAGAGATAGGGGCACAGTATATTATGGAAAGATTGGACTGGTATCAAAAGAAACATGAGGAGGAAGAAGATTATTAGATGCAAGAAGTGATTAGAAAGAAGAGCGAACAAATGAAAAGAAACATTTTGTTAAATCCGGGACCAGCAACGACAACAGATACAGTAAAAATGGCGCAAATTGTGCCTGATATCTGTCCAAGAGAGAAAGAATTCTCAGCAATGATGAAAAAAATGCGTGAGGAATTGGTGCAAATTGTGCATGGAAATCCAAACAAATATACATCTGTGCTATTTTGTGGTTCTGGAACGATAAATATTGATATCTGTCTCAACTCCTTATTGCCGGCGGAGAAAAAGATATTGATTATAAACAATGGCGCATACAGTACCAGAGCAGCGGAAATTTGTGAATACTATAATCTGCCTTTTATTGACTTAAAGTTTTCGGTTGATGAACTGCCAGATTTGGAGAAGGTGGAAGCAGTATTACAAGAGAATCCTGATATTGCACTCGTTCATACAACACATAATGAGACAGGGACTGGAATCTTAAATCCAGTCAGAGAAATCGGTGCGCTGGCACATCAATATGGTGCCGTATTTACTGTGGATACTACATCCACATATGCGATGAGACCGATTGATATAGAGAAGGATAATATAGATTTTTGCATGGCATCAGCGCAAAAGGGACTTATGGCAATGACTGGCTTATCTTTTATTGTAGGAAATACACAAATTATACAAAAGTCTGCAAAATATCCTAAACGGTCTTATTATTGTAATTTATATTTGCAGTATCATTTCTTTGAGACAACTGGCGAGATGCATTTTACACCACCTGTCCAGACAATCTATGCAGCAAGACAGGCATTGGATGAGTATTTTGCTGAGGGAGAACAAGCGAAGTGGGAACGGCATTTAAGTGTGTTTGAAGCAATTCATACGGGGCTTGATAGACTTGGATTTCGAGATATGATTAAAAGAGAGCTACAGGCAGGGTTAGTAGTATCTGTAAAATATCCAGATGATAAGAACTGGGATTTTGAGAAAGTACATGATTACTGTTATGAGCGAGGATTTACAATTTACCCAGGAAAAGTGTCGACACAGGATACCTTTCGCCTGTGTGCGCTAGGGGCAATTACAGCAAAGGACATTGCAGATTTTTTTGTGGTTTTTGAGCAGGCGCTTAGGGAGTACCAAATACAGATTCCTGTTTGCTATCGATAATTTTATAGAAAGGTAGGGTTATACTGTGAAAAAAGTATATACATGTTTCTGTACTGATGTGATACACGAAGGACATTTGAATCTTCTTCGCGAGGCAAAGAAATACGGAACTGTGACAGTTGGGATTTTAAGTGATGCCGCAATGATTAAGTATAATCGTTTTCCAACAATCACTATAGAAGAAAGAAAAAAGATTGTATTGGACACAGGATTTGTCAGTTCTGTTATCATTCAAAATGAAATTATGTATGACAAGGTGATTGCTGAGATAAAGCCAGATTTTGTGATTCATGGGGATAATTGGTGCGAAGGACCAGAGAGCGCAATTCGTAATAATGTGATTGAAAATTTAAAGAAGTATGGGGGAGAGTTGATTGAGACTGCTTATACCTATAATGAAAATGTAAAAAAAATTGACGATAATATTAGAGAAAAGCTCTCTATGCCAGAGTATCGAAGAAAACGTCTTCGCCAACTGTTAGACTTGTGTTCTATTGTTAAGACTATAGAAGTGCATAGTGGTCTTACAGGATTGATAGCGGAGAAGACAGTTGTAGAGCACAATGGAGAACTAAACCAGTTCGATGCAATGTGGTTGTCAAGTTTGTGTGATTCTACAGCCAAGGGAAAGCCGGATATTGAACTTGTCGATATGTCATCGCGGATGCGCACGATTGATGATGTAATGGAGGTGACAACAAAACCAATTATATTGGATGGAGACACAGGAGGACTGGTGGAGCATTTTGTATACAATGTTCGGACATTGGAGCGTATGGGTGTGTCAGCTATTATTATTGAGGATAAAACAGGACTTAAGAAAAATTCCTTGTTTGGAATAGAAGTGAATCAAGTACAAGATTCCGTAGAAAATTTTTGTGATAAGATACGTGCTGGCAAGAGAGCACAGCGAACAGAAGAATTTATGATTATTGCACGAATTGAAAGTTTGATTTTAGAAAAAGGACAGGAAGATGCGCTGCAACGTGCCTTTGCATATGTGTCTGCTGGAGCAGATGCAATTATGATTCATTCCAGAAAAAAGTCTCCTGATGAAATCTTTATGTTCTGTGATGAGTTCCGTAAAACAAATCAGAAGACACCAATTGTTGTAGTACCTACTTCGTTTAACAGTGTGACAGAGGCACAACTTGCACAGCATGGAGTCAATATTGTAATTTATGCAAATCAACTAACAAGAAGTGCATTTCCAGCAATGCAAAGTACAGCAGTTGAAATTTTGAAAAATCACAGAGCACTCGAAGTCGATGCAAAATTAATGCCATTTCAGGAGATTATTAGGCTGATAGACGATATGTAGAAATAAGAATATGGGGAATTTATATGGGGAAAGAGATTGGAATTATTATGGCAGCGGGACTTGGAACAAGAATGCATCCATTGACAATAAAAAGACCAAAGCCATTAATAAGAGTGTTTGGAAAACCTATGATTGAGACAGTTATTGAAGGGCTGATTCACAGAGGGATAACAGAAATTTATGTTGTTGTTGGGTATTTGAAGGAACAGTTTTCTTATTTGTGTACAAAATATGAGGGAATCTATCTGTTAGAGAATCTTGATTACGCAAAAAAAAATAATATATCTTCCATCTATGCTGCAAAAGATGTACTAGGAAAGGCAGACTGTTTCATTTGTGAGGCAGATCTGCTTGTTTCTGATTTTACGATTTTTGATAAAAAGCTGGATAGTTCGGGTTACTATGGAAAAATGGTTAAAGGTTATTCTGATGATTGGATATTTGAGCTGAAAAATGGGTATATTTCCAAGGTAGGAAAAGGTGGAGCAGACACTTACAATATGGTTGGAATTTCATTTTTTAAGAAAGAAGATGCATTAATTCTTGTAGATAAGATTACGCAAGCTTACAAGATACAAGAAAATGCAAATCTTTATTGGGATGAAGTAATTGACCAAAATATTGATTGTTTTCGGTTAAAAATTTATCCTGTGGAACAAGGGCAGATTATAGAAATAGATACAGTGGGTGAGTTGATTGCACTGGATGAGAAGGCCGTATTGGCAAATGCGGATACAGAGGAGGAGAATAGATGAGGGCGAGTATTTTTTTGCAGGAATTGAAGCGGATCGGAATTCATACAATTGCTGGAGTTCCAGACTCCACATTAAAACAGTTCTGCGATGCTATTCAATTAGATGAGGGAAAACAATTTCAACATTATGTGACAGCAAATGAAGGTGCAGCGGTTGGTCTTGCGACGGGAATTTATTTGGCGACGAAACAGCCTTGTTTAGTGTATCTTCAAAACTCTGGTTTGGGAAATATCATCAATCCATTAGCATCGATTGCCAACTGTGAAGTGTATGGTATTCCAATGCTCTTTGTAATCGGATGGCGTGGAGAACCCGGCAAAAAGGATGAACCACAGCATGTTTATCAGGGAAAGATTACTGATACGCTTTTGGAAGTGATGAATGTATCATATGCGATAATTGATGATGCAACGACGCAAGAGCAGTTGAGCGAAATTTTTACAGAGGCCCGCAAAGTTCTGGATAATAACAGACAATATGCAGTGATTGTTAAGAAGGATACGTTTGAGAAAGAACAGAAGTTTGAATGGAAAAACGGTTACAGTTTCGTGCGTGAACAGGCGTTAAGAGTAATCCTTCAAAATGTTTATCAAAATTCTTATATTGTATCAACAACTGGAAAGATTTCGAGAGAGTTGTATGAACAGTGCCAAATGCTGTTTGGGAATCATGATAGACTTTTTATGACAGTGGGGGGGATGGGGCATGCCTCTATGATTGCATTTGGAATTGCGCAGGCAGACAGGGCAAAACGCATTGTATGCATCGATGGTGATGGCGCAGTAATGATGCATATGGGAGCACTCGCATTTATCGCAAAGCAGTCGCCAAGTAATTTTCTGCATATTGTAATTAATAATGCTGCACATGAGTCTGTTGGGGCAATACCAACAGGTTTTAGTGGACAAACATATGCACAGGTTGCAAAGGCATGTGGATATCATCGTGTAAGCACAGTTGATACAGAGCAAGATTTGAATAAGGCTTTGCAGATGGCAAGCAGTAGACAGGAGCTTTCTATGATTGAGGTGATGACTGCTCTTGATGCAAGGGTAGACCTTGGTAGACCCAAGGAGAGCGCGAAAGAAAACGGGATTCATTTTATGGAATCTTTACAGGAAAGATAACGCTTCAAAAAATGGGAGGTCCTGAAATTGAGTAGGGTACGAGAGAACTGGATAGACGCGGCGCGAGGGTTGGCAATATACTCTGTAGTCTTGGGGCATAGCATTCAATATGGGACGCCACAGAATTATGAATTTCGTGCAAATGAAGTATTTCAGTTGATCTATGGATGTCATATGCCGCTTTTTATGATACTTAGCGGATATTTGTTTTGGTATTCGTTAAATCGATATAATCTGCTTTATGGTGTATACGCAAAGATAAAGGGGATTATGATACCTTGTGCAGCATGGGGATTGGTGACATGGATTTGTGATATATCATTGTGCGGAAATTCAAACATAAGCCTTAAGGGATATTTGTATTATACTGCTTTTTCAAATTGGTTCTTGTGGGCAGTATTCTATTGCTCTTTGTATGGTTTTGCTACAAAATATCTATTTCATAGTCATATTTTAGGGTATGTTATTGTACTGTTTGTAAATTATATTATGCCTGAAATTGGAAATTACTCTGGAACAAAAAGAATGCTACCTTTTTTTGTGATGGGAATATTGTTGAATCAATATAAGATTTTAGACAAAATAAAGGGGATTCCCCAAATGGTGTTGTTATTGGTGCTCGGGGGATTCTATCTTCTAACTTTAAAGTTAGGATGTGTGGAATTGATTACTGGAACAATTGGAAGTGCATTGGTCCTTGTAGGGTTTTATTGTCTGAAGGACCATTTTTATTTCGGGATTTTATGTAGACTAGGGCAAGTATCCATTAGTATTTATTTGTCTACAGGAATTGTGTTTTTCTTTTGGATTAAGGAATATTTTAGAATTTCGGACTCCTATCGTTATTTGGTCAAAGCAGGCTATATTTTTTTGATGTCGATTGTACTGACAGGAATGGCATTTGTATTGAGTAAACTCTTGCAGAAAAATTCAGTTACCAGAAGGCTGTTTATGGGAAGATAGGGAGGACTAATATGTTTTATAACTATGGAATTATTCTGATGATAATGATATTTAGCTTGTTGTCTTCTATAGAAATAGATTTTATAAAGACAAGAAAGTACCTTTTTTGGAAATGGTCATTCTATTTTTGTATAAATTTGTTTCTACTGTCCTCTGTAAAATATTATTTGGGATATCAAAAAGAAAACTTGTTAGAAAGCTTTTGGAATGCAAAATTTATTACATTGTTGCACTATAGTATTCCGTTGATAGTGGTAGCTGTTGTATTGCCAATTTTGCTAAAATTATTGTTAAGGGAAAACTATATAAAATTGATTTGCTATTTTGATTCTTCTCTATTTTTTACATTTGTTTTTACATTTTTCTTTGTTCGTAAATTCAATAATCGAGCATTTTGTATTGCGTTTATGTTGGCGATAATCATGGTTATAGTAGCAATTATTTTGGGAAGGATGAAATCAGATTGTCTGATCGATTTCAATAAAGACGCAGTCAAGAAAAAACTAAAAAAAATCTTACCAATTTTATTATATTATCTGGTAACAGTGGTGATTTTTACGCCGAATGAACTTTACCTAAATAATGCGACAGATTTTCCTCTGTCATATGGGTATTTCTTTACAAAATTGTTATTGTCAGGGGTGGTTGTAGTTCTGGCATTAATAGCAGGAATGATACTATATTTTAATGAAGAGCATCTAAATTTATGTTTATTTTTTATATTTGCTTTTTTGACTGTGGGATATATTCAAGGATTACTTTTGAATGGAAATATGGGTGTTTTAGACGGGACAGGAAGTAATGTATATAACAAGGGGACCATAATTATCAATATTATTGTCTGGTTTGTATTGATAGGGATATTTGTCTTTGTTGCATGGAGAAAACGTGTATTTTTTGAAAAACTAATGAGGGTTGTAAGCATTTGGATTTTGCTGATTCAGATAGTGACGCTTGGAACAATTTTTATCACCGCCAAGGAAATCACATCGAAAGACGAGATGGTTTTGCTAACAGAAGGTATGCTTGATATCGGGCAAAAGGACAATATTATTATCTTTGTTTTGGACAAGTTTGACGGAACTTATGTCGATGAAATATTAGAACAAGACCAAAACTTTTTTGAGCCTTTAAATGACTTTGTGTTTTATAATAATGCGGCAAGTTTATTTAGTCCAACATATGACAGCATTCCCTTTTTGCTCACTGGAACGACATATGATGAAGATAGTCATATAGATTATGTACAATATGCATATGATGGTAATAATTTATTGACGGATATTAGTGATGCCGGCTATGATATCGGTGTATATACCGATAAGCGGTATGTTGTAGAACAGATGAAAGACAGGATATCTAATTATGAAGAAGGCGTGCAAAGAACATGTAGTATGAAGGATTTGTTTTCTTTGATGAAACAGTGCTCTATGTACAAGATGGCTCCTTTCGTCGCCAAATATTATTATATTTATGATACAAGTGATATTGCGTTGTTGGCTGTAAATGATAAAATAGTAAATATAGAGGATGATTTGCCATTTTATCATAAACTGATAAGAGAGGGGTTGGGACTCTCCGAAAACAATACAGAGAGTGTATTTCGTTTTATTCATATGCATGGTGGACATCCACCCTATATTATGACAGAGGATTTTCAACATATTGCATATGATTATAGGAGAGATGAACATTGGGGAAGTGGTGTTTCACAGCGAAAGGGCGCTATGAAAATTGTATATGAATATATTAACCAGATGAAAAAACTTGGAAAGTATGATGATGCACTTATTGTTATTACTGCGGATCATGGGATCACAGAAGAATTGTGTGATGCTGATGGAAATATGGAAAAAGTTTCCTTTCCTATTTTATTTGTCAAAGAGCCCTATGATTCTCATGAAAATATGATGATTAGTAGCACTCCAGTGTGTCATGAAGACTTGATTGCAACTATTAGAAAAAAGATTGGAATCTCTGTTGCGGACAGAACACTAAAGGAGATTGATGCGGATGAGAAAAGAGTGCGCTGCATGTATATTTCAACTCCAGATGTACTTGAAAAGTTTGAGATAGATGGAGAGATTGACAAAGTAGATAATTGGAGATTCCTGTATAAAAAACGAAAAGAATTAGAGACTACACATTAACGATGAAAGCTGGGTATCGTGTATGGAAGGAAGTAACGAAAATGGATTGCAGTAGACAGAACGGTATACTCTATATTGTCATTCCTTGTTTTAATGAGGAGGAGGCATTGGCTTCTTCTTCGTTAAAACTTTTAGAGAAACTGCATGAACTGGTAAGGAGTGAAATGATTTCCCAACAAAGCAAAATTGTGTTTGTGGATGATGGCTCTGCGGACAGGACATGGGAAATAATACAAGATTTATATAATAAAAATGAAGAGATTATTGGACTTCGTTTTGCACATAATAGAGGACATCAGAATGCGATTTTGGCTGGAATGATGTACTCTGTAAAATATTGTGATTTTACTATAACAATAGATGCAGATTTACAGCAAGATATCAATGCGATGGAGGATTTTATTCGAGCGTATTTGGATGGCAACGAAGTTGTGTATGGTGTTCGTAATTCCAGAAATACAGATGGTTTTTTCAAAAAACTTTCTGCTACATTATTCTATAAAACAATGAGGATTATGGATTGTGATATCTATGAGAATTCAGCAGACTACCGCCTTATGAGTAAGAAAGCATTGCAGGCATTATCAGAATATGATGAAGTAAATTTATTTCTTCGTGGAATTATACCAGATATTGGACTGAAGTCTTCTATTGTACATTTTGAAGTATTTCCGCGGATGCAAGGAGAATCCAAGTATTCTTTATCAAAAATGTTTACATTGGCAGTCGATGGAATTACATCTTTTAGCATCAAACCAATTCGGATGGTTTTTATGATGGGTATATTAGCGTTGCTAGTAGGATTTTTTATGATTATACACATTGTCTATGAACACTATTTTGGGTATACCGTCAGTGGATGGTCTTCTATATTAATGTCCATCTGGGTGCTTGGAGGGGCAGTTTTGTTATCACTTGGTATTATCGGAGAATATGTAGGAAGAAATTATTTAGAAACAAAACATCGTCCTAAATATTATTTCTGGGAGATTCTTTCGAGAGACGAAAGGGGGGAAGATAGTGAGTGAGAGCACATCATATGACAAAATAATTATTGGTGCTGGTCTCTATGGCCTTTATTCTGCTTATTTCTGCGCAAAACGTGGGCAGCATGTGTTGGTTTTGGAGTGTGATAAAGGGCCTTTTCAGCGGGCAACTTATATCAATCAGGCTAGAGTACATCAGGGATATCACTATCCACGCTCTCTCTCTACAGCTATGAAGTCAGCAGGATACTTTGCCCGATTTAATGAGGATTATAGTTTTTGTATTAATCGGGAGTTTCAGAAAGTATATGCCACATCCAGTGAATACTCGTGGTCTGATGGAACGCAGTTTAAAAAGTTTTGCGCGGCAGCACAAATTCCATGTGAGGAGTTGTGTCCAGAAAAATTTTTTCAGAAAGGCATGTGCGACGGGGCATTTTTGACGCGAGAATACACATATGATGCCATGATTTTAAAGGATTTTTTTATGGAACAGCTGGAATCAGTGAGCAGTTTGGCTAAGATCCATTTCGAGGTGAAGATTGAAAGGATTGAAAAGACACAAGATGCATATGAACTGTATGTAAGAGAAGGGCAGGAAATAGTAAAATACAGGACAAATTTTGTGCTCAATGCAACGTATGCTTCCACAAACCAAATTCTTGATATGCTTGGGTATGATAAGTTTGGCATCAAATATGAGTTGTGCGAGATTATACTCTGCGAGGTAAATGATAAGTTGAGAGAGTATGGATTTACTGTGATGGATGGCCCCTTTTTCTCCATTATGCCGTTTGGAAAAACAGGTATGCACTCACTTACTTCTGTGACGTTTACGCCGCATGAGACAAGTTATGATGCGGTGCCACGGTTTGCTTGTCAGACGGACAGTGATGGATATTGTAACAGCGAACATCTTGGCAATTGTAACAATTGCAAGGCAAAACCGCGAACAGCATTTCCCTATATGGCGAATCTTGCGCGCAAATATTTGCAAAAGGAGTATGCATTTACGTATAAGGAATCTCTATTTTCTATGAAACCGATTCTTATGAGTTCAGAGATTGATGATTCAAGACCGACAGTTGTTCGCACGTATTCTGTTAATCCAACGTTTGTGGGTGTTTTGTCAGGAAAGATTAATACTGTGTATGATTTAGATGAAATCCTATCTGCGTAATATGCAATCTCGCCATAAATTTTAATTGTAGGTGTGCGAATTGACTCTAAGCTGACTTGCCCATCATCACAAGAATACCAACGACATTCTTGAATGCAATTTGGGCGATGAAAAATAGTATAAAATTTGAATACTCGACGAGGCAAGTATATAGGAGTTAAAGTGAGGAAATAAAAATACATGACAAGTAAAGAAAAAAATTTTATATCGGCGGTAATTTATGTTCATAATGATACAGAACGGATTGAAAAATTCTTGCAAACAGTGGTGCAAGTATTGGAAGAGCATTTTGAACATTCGGAAGTTATCTGTGTCAATGATTATTCGCAGGATAATAGCGTAGATGTGATAAAATCGATAGGAAGTAAGGCGAAAAATACCACAGTGACAATTTTAAATATGAGTTATTTTCATGGGGTTGAACTTGCGATGAATGCAGGAATGGATTTGGCGATTGGGGATTTTGTATTGGAGTTTGATATGTGCTTGTTAGATTTTGAGCCGATGGAAATAATCAAGGTTTATCAAAAATCTCTAAAAGGATTTGATATTGTAAGTGCCTCGCCCAATCAAAGGCAACGATTTACTTCGGAACTCTTTTATAAGGTGTTTAATCGATTTACCAATTTTTCTTATCGAATTGGTACAGAACGGTTTCGAGTGTTGAGTCGACGAGTAATTAACCGCATAAGCAATATGAATAAATCAGTACCTTATCGAAAGGCGGTATATGCGAATTGCGGCTTGAAAACTGCAAATATGAAATATCAGGTTATTGGAAAACAGAGGATGAAACAGGACCAAGATGAGCGTAAGTATCGCACTGATTTAGCGGTGAATAGCATGATTCTTTTTACAGGACTAGGGTATCGATTTTCGGTTACGATGACAGTGATTATGATGTTGGTTGCTATCTTTGTCGCTGTTTACTCAGCAGTAATATATTTATTTAGCACACCGGTTGCAGGGTGGACAACAACAATATTCTTTATGTCCTTTGCCTTTTTTGGACTGTTTGGGATTCTGACAGTGATTATAAAGTATCTTCAGATTTTAGTCGATTTAATATTTAAACGAAGGAAATACAGTTTCGAGAGTATAGAAAAGTTATAGGAGGAACAGATATGGTAGCATTGGTAGGTTATACTGGATTTGTAGGAAGCAATCTGTATGCAAGAGCGAGGAATCGCATTAAGGGTGTGTACAATTCACAGAACATAGAGAAAGCTTATGGTCTTGAGCCAGAGGTACTCATTTACGCGGGGGTACGTGCAGAAAAATATCTTGCAAACAATGCGCCAGAACGAGATCTGGAACAGATTTTGCAGGCGGAGAAAAACATTAAGGCAATCAATCCACAGCGCCTTGTGCTAATCTCTACCATAGATGTCTACAATAATCCTGTGGGAGTGGATGAGAAGGATTCTCCTTTGATGGATGGAAAGGGCAACAAAGAATATCGTTTTGAGCCGTATGGACTAAATCGTTATTATCTGGAGCAGTGGGTGCGCAAAAATTATCCAAATGCGTTGATTGTGCGGCTGCCAGCACTTTATGGTTATAATATTAAGAAAAATTTTATTTATGACTATATGAATATAATACCATCTATGTTAAAGAAAGAAAAGTATCTTGAATTAAAAGTTTTGGAGAAGACAGAAGATGCGATTCGCTTAGAAGATTGCTATGAGGCAGCAGGAAATGGATTTTATCGATGTGTAAAACTTGATTGGGAGAAAAGGGAGCTTTTAAAGAGAAAGTTTAAGAAACTAGGATTTACAGCGCTGAATTTTACAGACAGTCGCAGTACATTTCAATTTTATTCGTTGGGGCGGTTGTGGGAAGATATTCAAACGGCATTGAATGAAGATATAACGTATTTTAATATTGCTACGGAGCCTGTTTCCGCAGCAGAAGTATATAAGGCATTGACAGGAGATGTCTTTAAGAATGAGTTGAAGAAAACACCAGTAAAGTATGATTTCAGAACTACATACGCAGCAAAGTTTGGCGGTAAAGATGGATATCTTTGTAGCAAGGAAGCAGTTCTGACAGATATCAAGATGTTTGTAAATCATATGATTAAAGAGGGTGAACAAAGATGAAGCTTTCAATTTCCAATATTGCATGGACGGCAGAAGAAGATGAAAAAATGTATGCGTTGATGCACAGATATGGGTACAGTGGACTTGAAATTGCACCGACACATTTTTTTGCAGAGCCATATCGCGATTTGGAATCAGTCAAGAAATGGAGACAGGAGAGCTTTGCAAAGGAGGGTTTTGTAATTTCTTCCATGCAATCTATTTGGTATGGCAGAACAGAAGCACTCTTTGCAAATGCTGTCCAACGAAAGGCACTTTTTGCATATACCCAAAAAGCGATTGATTTTGCAGAGGCAATACAGTGTACAAATCTTGTGTTTGGAAGCCCTAAAAACCGAGTAATTCCTAACCCAGATAACAAACAGCTTTGGCAGCAGGGAGTACAATTTTTCCGAGAAATTGGAGATTATGCCTATACAAAACAAGCTGTGATTGCTATGGAAGCGAATCCGCCTATTTATAATACGAATTATATCAATACAACAAAAGAGGCTATTGCGCTTATTGAGGAGGTTGCGTCAGAGGGATTTCAACTCAATTTAGACCTTGGCACAATGATTGAGGCAAAAGAGTCAGTGGATGTGTTGGAAGGTTGTGAGAAGCGAATCCATCATGTGCATCTTAGCGAACCCTTTTTGCGGCCAATTGTTATAGACAGTAGCCGAAGACAATTTCATCGAGAAATAGCGGCCTTTTTGCGGGAAAAGGAGTACCAGGGATATGTGTCTGTAGAAATGGGAAAGACGCAAGAAGGTATCGATCGGATTTCTCTACTCGAAGAAATTTTGGCATATGGAAGGGAGATATTTGGATGATAGAAGGTGGACGAACGGGGGTCCCGAATTTTTTGTGTGCGGAATACGCTCCAAAGACGAAGGATTATGTGGTGTTGATTCCTGTTATCAATGAAGGCGAGCGTATCTTAAAAGAGCTTTATCGCGCATATCGACATCATATTGCAGACTGTGCAGATCTTGTAATCTGTGATGGTGGCTCGACCGATGGCAGTATGGAAGAACGAAAATTAAAGAAGCTTCAAGTAAATACTCTGTTGACAAAAAAGGATATTGGAAAGCAGGGAGCACAACTGCGCATGGGAATTTACTGGGCGCTTGAGAGAGGATATAGGGGCGTGATTACAATTGATGGCAATAACAAGGACAGTATTGAGGATATTCCGCGATTTATCCAGAAGCTTGAGGAAGGATATGACTTTGTGCAGGGTTCGCGGTTTATTAAAGGTGGAAAAGCGGTCAATACTCCCCCCATACGAAATATTGCAGTGCGTCTAATTCATGCGCCAGTAATTTCATTGACTGCTGGACAACGTTTTACAGACACAACAAATGCTTATCGGGCATATTCGGCGCGGTATTTGCAGGATAAGCAAGTGGCGCCACTACGGGATGTATTTATGACTTATGAGCTTTTAGCATATCTTTCTGTCCGCGCAACACAGCTTGGTTACAAAGCATGTGAGATTCCTGTGACACGCGCCTATCCCAAAAAGGGAAAAACACCTACAAAGATTAGTTTTTGGAAAGGGAATGGAACTCTTCTTAAGATTTTGTTTCAAAATGTTCGTGGAGAATATAATCCAAAATACTGACAAAAATAGGAGTACAGCTTTACAGCATCTTGTGGGGCGTGGTATAATGCAGTGGATTGCAGATGGGTTTTGAAGTAGAGGGAATGAAATGGAGAATATCAGAAGAAAGAATAAAATGATAGAGACGTACAGTATTCTTTTGATTGATATACTGGGCGTTGTTATTTCCTATGCATTATCGTTGTTTATTCGGTTCCACATAATCCACTATGAAAATTATCCCAGACAATTCCATCTGATGGTGGGAACTTATATTGTGGTTTTATGTTTGCTCTACAATATGTTTCTTGACGCGAACAGAAATTTTTTTACCAGAGGATATTATCAGGAATTTTACTATACGGTACGATATACACTGATTCTTGTGGTGGGATTGGTAGTAGTGTTATATCTTACACAGCAGGCGTATGAATTTTCCCGTTCTGTGTACGGGATTTTTGCCATTTTAAATACACTGTTCACATATGTGGCGCACATGGTCTTCAAAAAGATTTTGTGGAAGTATTATAGAAAAAGTACCAGTGCAGAGAAAATGCTTGTCATCACAAAGGATTTTATGGCAGAAGAGGTGATTGGCAATCTGCTCAAAGGAAAAGAATGGTATTATGATATTACAGCGGTAGTAGTATATGATGTGAATCGGATAGGGGAGATAATAAAAGCAGTTCCAGTTGTCGCAGCAAAAGATAATCTATATGAAAAAGTTGTACAGATGATGGTAGATGAAGTGTTTATCTGTCTGCCGGGAGTACCAGTGATTGAAATTCGCGATATGGTCCAGCGATTTGAAGAAATGGGACTGACGTGTCATTATAATGTGGATTTGTTTCGCCGCGCGAATCCTAACACCTACGTACAGCAGATGGCAGGATACAGTGTTATATCGTTTGCATTGAAGACAATGGATTCGAGAAGAATGTTGATTAAGCGGTTGATTGATATTTTGGGGGCGCTTGTGGGATTATTTCTCACAGCGCTGCTCACACCGTTTGTGGCGTTAGCAATTAAAATTGATTCGCCAGGTCCTGTATTTTTTTCACAGACACGGATTGGGAAGAACGGACGTCGCTTTAAGATATGGAAATTTCGTTCTATGTATCTTGATGCGGAGGAACGGAAAAAAGAGCTTCAAGCCAAAAATGAGATGAATGGTCTAATGTTTAAGATGGAGGATGATCCGCGTGTTACAAAAGTAGGACGATTTCTACGTCGGACAAGTATTGATGAAACACCACAATTTCTTAATATTTTGATAGGAAATATGAGCTTGGTTGGCACACGACCACCGACGGAGGATGAGTTTGAACAGTACAGTGGTTATTACAGGAGACGTATGAGCATCACTCCCGGACTTACGGGTTTATGGCAGGTTAGTGGTAGAAGTGATATTCAAGATTTTGAGGAAATTGTAAAAATGGATCTTGAATATATCGATAATTGGTCGTTGGGATTGGATATTAAAATTCTGTTTATGACAGTGTTTGTCGTTCTAAGAAGAAAGGGTTCAAAATAGGAGATAAGATGACAAAACTGCAGTATTGTGAGATATTAAAAACAAAGATTAATGTGACAAATATGCAAGAAACACTTGCCTATATTAACACTCATATAGATTTGTTGCGGGGGAAATATATCTGTGTGGCGAATGTTCATACGACGGTTATGGCATATGATAATGAGAAATATCGTATGATACAGAACAGCGCTGCGATGGCATTACCTGACGGGGCACCACTTTCTCGCTACAGCAGGTTAATGGGATTTCAAGGGGCACAACGTGTTACTGGTCCAGATTTGATGATAGAATTGTTTCAGATTTCTCCACAAAAAGGCTACAGACATTTTTTTTACGGCGCGACGCAGCAGACTCTTGATGCAATGCAAAATGCGCTTGAAAGAGATTATCCAGGTATAAAAATCGCTGGAATGTACGCGCCACCTTTTCGGCCGCTTACAGCAAAGGAAGATGCCGAAATTGTACAGAGAATCAATGATGCAGCACCAGATTTTGTCTGGGTAGGACTTGGAGCACCCAAGCAGGAGGAGTGGATGTATGCACACAGAGAAAAGCTTTGTGCAGTGTCGCTTGGTGTGGGAGCGGGATTTGACTATTTGGCGGGCAATATCAAGCGGGCACCTCGCATTATGCAAAAACTTTGCCTGGAGTGGCTTTATAGATTGTTGCAGGACCCACGGCGTCTTTGGAGACGATATGTGACAACAAATGCCCGGTTTCTTTGGTATCTTATAAGGGGGAGGACAATAAAAAAGAATGACCGATAAGATTTGGTTTCATGCGGATGATTATGGGGTGACAATAGAACAGTCAAAACGAATTTTGGATTGTTGGCAGAATGGTGTGTTAAATAGTGTTAGTGTGCTGCCTAATACAAATGCCCTAAAAGAAGTGTGTACACTTTTGAATCAAGCTGACCCAGATGGAACCCAGATTCGACGTGTTCTTCATTTGAATTTTGTGGAAGGAAAACCAGTTGCAGGTGCAGAAAAGGTACCAGATTTAGTGGATAAAACGGGGTATTTTGACAAAAGTTTTTTGCAGTTTTTTCGGTGGAACTATACTGAAAGAGGGATAAAAAGGCATGTGCTTGCCCGGCAGATTCAACTGGAAATTGCAGCACAGTTGCATGCTGTAACAAAAAACAACAATTTCAGGATAACGGCGATTGACTCTCACCAGCATTATCATATGATACCAATTGTGTTTGATAGTTTGATGAAGGTATTGTCGAAGGAAGAGTTTAAAGACCTGAAAATACGTCATATTCGGATACCAGTTGACCCAATATCACCTCTTATACACAATACAAAGATGCGAAGAGGTGTACCGCGAATAAATTGGATGAAGTGGGGTATCCTGAAAACTTATGCAAAACGAAACAAAACAATACTATATAATAGAGGAATAGAAGTGCCAGTCTTTTTTGGTATTTTTTATACTTGTGAAATGAAAAAGGAGGTTGTGGAGGCATTGCTTCCAGCATATAAGGCTTATGCAGACAAACAGGGACAGGAATTAGAATTGATGTTTCACCCTGGAAATCTTATTGCTGGCAGTGAGCTTTTGGATGAAAGAAGTAGAGAACTTGCAGCGTTTTATTTGTCTGACAATAGATATGATGAAGCGATGTGTTTAAAGAGGTTGAAGGAGATTATGAAAAAATGATAAAGAAAAACAGGAATAAAAAGCAGGCTGCTACTGTTTTGATGGTAGCTGCGGTGACTGCGATGTCACTTGCAGGCTGCAAAAAAGAGCCAGATAATACAATTGTAATTCAAGAAGGAGAAACACCAGCAGGATGTGTCCCGGGTTGTGCTTGTACAGGTTGTATTTGCTGCGAGACACTTCTTGCAGAGAAAGGGTCATTGCCAGGCGTAACTGACATGGAGTCAGAGCAGGAAGAGCAGAATATAATAGAGAGTGTGCCAAGACAAGAAACATCTGTGGCAGAATCTTCTGAACCGGAATCCGCTACGCCAGAGTCTTCTACAACAATGCCATCAGAAGAAGGACCCAAAGAGGTTAGTCAGCTTTCAGAGGGGGAGATTGCCGCTAGAAAGGAGCAGCAGGCGAACTTTGTGGAGGCTAGAGAGACTTTGTATAGCCTTCCAAATTCCAAGGAAAAGACAGAGAAGATTAATCAGATGGATCGACAGATTCTTGCCAATAATACGTATGACTTTAGCGGTCGCAATGCTGTATTTATCGGTGACAGTATTACGGAGGGAATTGCAGGTGCAGTGGATGCGGAGGGCAATTTTATTAGTTATGTCAATTATGCGGATTCCGCTTTGCATTTCCAGCGGGCGCTAAATCATGGTGGTGGAGGTAGAATGTTTACCCCTTATGCGGATGAGGCATTATCTCTTGCACTAAATTTTGGCAATATTACAAATAATGAATCCGATATTATCGTTGTGTTTGCGGGAGTTAATGATTATCTGAGTACCCCGGAGAACAAGCGTTACGGTGATATTAATGATACAGTTAGCACTGCGGGGTATTGCGGTTCGGTGCGGTATTTTATGAAACAGCTCAAAGAATATTATGGAGACAAGGAAGTATTTTTTGTGACAATGTATAATATTCCAAAGACAGTGCAGTGTACTTACTCTGATGCGACAGAGCCGCTGACGTTAAATGATTATCTTGATGTACAAAGAAAACTTGCCAGTGAGTATGGATTTCATGTGATTGAGTTGCATAATATTGGATTTATGGACTGCTCTGATCCAGCAACGGCAAATTATTATCTTGCAGATGGTCTGCACCCAAAAGATACTGGAAATATTGTATTGGGAGAGCATATTGCGGCGGAATTGTCTCTTTATTTTGGGCAGAAGTAGGGAATGACTGCAGGTGCATACGAAAGCATGAAAACGGGAAAGATACCATTACAACATTTAATGAACTACAAAGAATCAGGAGAATACATCAGGTGGAAATTGTTCGATGGGGAATATTGCTGGCTCTGGTTTTGCCGGTGCCGTTTTTTCTAGGGTTAATACCTGTAGCGCATATGAATCGCTTACAAAAGACACCCGCAATGACTTATATCTGCGGGTGGTTTGTGAGCTTTTTTCTATTTGAGCTAACTGCGGTTCCCTTTATTTTACTAGAGCAGAGTTTTACTGCGCTGGTAATTGTGTATACTTGTATTGTTGCTGTTGTGCTAGTGATTTCTCTTTGGAAAGGATGTAGTCTTTGGAAAGTCTATTATGAGCAGATTTGTCAGATTCGAGAGATGCCCAAGCATGTAAAATTTGGTTGGATTGTCTTTTTTTTGCTTGTTTTTGTTCAGATTGCATATGCGGTGCTATATGAGTATTATGATGGTGATGATGCGTATTATATTGCCACAGCAGTTCTTACAGATACATTTGATACAATGTATCTGCGAGATACCTACACAGGATATATTTATCCACTTGATGCAAGACATGCCTTTTCTCCAACTCCAATTTATCAGGCGTGGCTGTCAAGACTTAGTGGGATTGCGCCCGCAGCGGTTGCGCACAGTGTTCTGGCACCAGTGTGGCTTGTTTTTTTGTACTGTATCTATGGTCAGATTGGCAGCAGACTTTTATGGAACAGAAAAAATTATAAACCTATTTTTATGATATTGCTTGCAGTTTGGTTACTGTACGGAAATATATCTCTCTATACTGCGGAGACCTTTGCGATGACTAGAACGTGGCAAGGAAAGGGATTGATGGCAGGAATGGTTATTCCCGCGTTGTTTTTAAGTCTGCTCTATTTGGCACAAGATACTGTTAGTCAGGGTATGTGGATGCTTTTTATCTGTGTATGTTTATCGTCAGTCTTTGCCACGAGCACATCATTTATGATTATACCAACGATAACGGGGGTGGCGGCAGTGTTGATTGGCGTTAAGAAAAAAAATTTGAAGTTTGCAATAGAGTTATTTTTGTGCTGCGTACCTTGTCTATTGCTTGCAGTGTGTTATTTTATTGTAAGGTAAAAATTGTGGTTTGACTGGATGTGGAAATTACTCAAAAGTAGGAGATAGAAGATGTTGGATGAATTGATCCAAGTTATGAAAGCACTTTTGGAGGATATCCTTCTATATAATAATGAAAGTTTTCTGATACCGCTCTTTTTAATCGCACTGTTGTTCTTATGGATGCTAGAGAAAGATAAGAAAGTGCGCGTTGTTTTGTTGTATCTTGTAGCAGCGCTTGGCGTAATCTTTTTGTGCCCGCTTTATGCATGGATTGGAATGCGAATTGATACGGATATTTATTATCGTGTTCTGTGGTCGTTGCCAATGGGAATTCTAATTTGCTATAGTGTAGTGAAACTGATGACACGTTTTCGGACAGTTTTGGCTAAAACGTTAATTTTTATTATGGCCATACTGATGATAATACTCAATGGGGATTTAGTATATACTAAATCGCTTCATGTTAAAGCAGGTAATGCATATCATATTCCACAGATTGTAATTGATGTGGCAGATGCACTAAAATTAGAGAATTATAGACCAATTGCAGTTCTTCCAGCAGAGCTGCTGCCATTTTTACGACAGTATACGGCAGATATCTTTACTCCTTATGGCAGAAATATTTTGGAACCAGCATGGACTTTTCAAAATGAACTGTACGATGCGATGGAGGGCGATCGCAATGCGTATGATGTGGCGGAAGTGGCTAGATGCGCGCGCAATCATCAATGTGCTTTTGTTGTGCTGTCCTCACAGAAAGAGATGAATGGCAGTATGGAGGAACAAGGATATTTCTTGTTTCGGTTTGTACAGGGATATTTTATCTATATGGACTACAATTATTATTGGGTATTTAAGGAACAAGGACTTTTGGATGCAGATGTGATTGAAGCAGGAGGATGAGAACGGTGCGATCATTGAAAAATATTGTGCTACTGCAAGCAGTTATTATAATCTATACGATTTCGAGTGTAATGTCCAAAGAGGCTTCCAGAAGTGATGGAAACTGGATTCGTTTTTTGTTTTTCTTTGGAATGGAGTTTATTGTTCTGGCAATTTACGCTGTATTATGGCAACAGATGATTAAGCGATTTGAGTTATCTATTGCCTATGCGAATCGTTCTATGGCAATTGTTTGGTCGATGGTGTGGGCAGTTGTATTTTTTCATGATACCATAACACTGCAAAATATTGTGGGGGTATTGTTGGTGGTCATAGGAACATTTATTATAAATTCAGAAAGTGTAGTAAATGTAGAGGAGAAAACAAATGATTAGCAAGTTTGCAGCGGCAATGTTCTTGTCAGTGACACTTGCATCTATTTCACAGGTTCTTCTGAAGATTAGTGCTGGCAAGCATTATAAAGCATTGATGAGAGAGTATTTAAACCCATATGTTATTGGTGGTTATGGGTTGTTGCTGGTTTCTATGTTTTTGACAGTGTATGCTTACAGTGGACTAGACTATAAAAATGGACCAATGATAGAGTCGCTAGGTAACGTGTTTGTGTTGGTATTGGGATATTTTGTATTTGGCGAGAAAATTAGTATTAGAAAATTAGCGGGTATTGTCTGTATTATGGCGGGTATTGTAATTTTTAATCTGTAGAGTAAGAGCAAATATTTGTTTAATGTTAACTTGTATACAGAATGGAATAGAATACACTTAGGATTTGACGAGGTAAAATTTACAGTAACAGTTGAGTCTAGGACTTTGCACTACGCTGCAAAGTCCGTAGGAATATGTAGTGGTTGGGATGCATCAAGCTATCGCGAAGCGATTTTGCATGGCTTGATGCCCGTAACAGGAAGACAAAGGCTGAACTGTTATAATTTACATTTCAATTTGATAAAAAAGTTATTGAGCAATGTTCTATGTTTTGTTATAATTATTACGCAAATATTACAGAATAATGGAAAACATATAATAAGTAGTTGTTATTCAAGAATGTCATCGGCATTCTTGCTGCGGTGTGTGCATCAGTTTTGCTGACATAAAACCAATTCGCATGCCTGCAATCCGGCCAGAGACTTATCTTAGTTGGAGATTATACACCTACTGAGACAAAATTGTATTTTTTCATCACTGATAGCTGTGGAAGTCTTCTCCGATGAAGATTAATAATAGACACAGCTATTTCTAATAGATTTCAATAGATTCTGAAAGGGTATTTTAAAGAAAGGGAGGCGTGCCAGGCGGCGCAGGCAGTATGAAGAAAAAGAAAAGATTGCAGAATATAGACAAAAGAAAACCAGTAAAATATATTGATACAGAAGATTTTTATGGGGAGGATATAGAATCCAATCAGGAAGATTTTTATACTGAGGAGAATGACGACGATGAATATATCGTTGCGTATTCGAGTGAAGATAAGACGGTTGGTACATATAGACAGGAAGAAATGCAGGAATATGCAGATGAGTATGCATCAGAGCTAGAGACTGAGGAGTATGAATCTGAAGAATATGAAGAACCAGATGAATATGAATCGGAGGAATATGAGTCCGAGGAGTACGAATCTGAAGAATATGAAGAACCAGATGAGTATGAGTCCGAAGAGTACGAATCTGAAGAATATGAAGAACCAGATGAGTATGAGTCTGAAGAGTATGAGGAACCCGAGGATTATAAGTCTCAAGAATATGAGGAGTCTAAGGAATATCTCTTAGAATCAGACGAGTATGAATCCTCCGGGAAATATGAGTCTGAGGAAACATATAATACAAAAGAAATGAATATTGATCTGTATGAGGCTGATGATTATGCGGAGGATACAGAAAGTTATTATGATCGTTTCGAGGAAGCGTATTATGATGAGGATACATATGAAGACTCTGCTGACTATTATGATGAGGAAGACTATGATGAGGATTCCTTTGACACTGCATTTGGTGAATATAATGACGAATATGAACATGATATTGCAGTGTTTGGTGGTGTAGAAAATGGGGAAAATATTAATTTCTGGCAGAGAGTAAAGTTTCGGATACAGCATTTGACAATGTTTGATGCAGTTCTTGCATGTACAGGTATTGTTGTGCTGGTGGCGGCGATTGTGATTCTTAGTATGGTGATTCAGTCAAATCAGCTGAATAAACAAGTAGAGGCGTTGGCACCATTAGGTGATGACTTAAAGAATATGGGGATTGTGGGAGATGATGGATTGCTTGCTATGTCAAATGCTGCCGTCTCTGGAATGTTTGCACAAGAGGAGACAAGTTCAGAGGAAATTTCTTCGATTGAGGTAGTTGACGAGCCAGAGACCACTAAAGTAAATGTTAGTTTTGTGTCAGTGGAGAAAGATCTTAAAATACGATTTACAGATGCAAATACAGGAGAACTGATTACTGGAACAGCATTTGAGGTGACATTGACAAACGCAAAAGGAAAGCAGCTTGTGCTGATAGATGATGATATGGATGGTATGATCTATGCACAAAATATAAATGCAGGTGTGTTTGATGCGATTGTGACATCAACAGAAAAATATAAGTTTCCAACTATCGCACAAAATGTTACAGTAAAAGATAAAGTAGAGTATGTCGTAATTAATGTGCAAGATGAAGTAAAGACAGAGAAACAAATTAATGTAGCGGTAGAGGACACTCAGAAAAATGATGCGGCAGCGGAAGCAGAGGTGCTTAAAGATACAGTTGAGTGGGTGGAATCCACAAAAACTCCAGTAAGTGGTTCAGAGAGCTATCTTCTTGTGGATAAAAATACGATTGCAGATCCATCACAAGTATCTCGACTGGCGGCAAGAATGCTTTTTGATACCCTGAATGTATCTATTGATCAGTCAGAGGCAAAAATGACTACAGGTGCTATTCTTCAATTAAAAGGGACAGAGTTTACAGATACAAAAGAAGGAGATATTGAATCGCAGTATACAATAGAATGGACAAGTTCTGATGAGAGTGTCGCGTCTGTCAGTAACGGCAAGGTGACAGCAAAAGCGGAGGGAACCGCAGTTATTACATATACAGTTACTAAGAAGATAATTACGACCACATATGAACCGAAGGAACCTGTGGAAGAGACATTGGAGATTATGCTTGAGGATTATCAGAACCTTTCGGATGAGGAAAAGAAAAAATGTACACCGATTAAGGATGATGCAGATCAAATAATCGGATATATATATCAAAAAGTAACAGAGCCACAAAAGAAGACAGAAGAAACGACGGAAACTGCAAGTGCTGAATGCAAGATAACTGTCGAGGAGGTTAAGATTGCATCAGGAAGTCTTGAGATTACAAAGAGTGCAGAAAGCTGTGCTGTTGGGGAGACATTGACCATAAAGCCATCAAAAGTGAGTTATACGAAACAAGATGGAATTACAGAGACTATCACAGAAAATTTTCCGACGATTACCTGGGAAAGCGGAGATACTTCGATTGCATCGGTTGATTCCAACGGTGTGGTAACTGGTATTCAAGAGGGAAAAGTTCAAATTACAGGAACAGTATCTGGGGTACAAGGTGCTGATGGGAAAGAGTTAAAGATTAGCAGCAGCGTGGAAATTAGTATCACTGGTGGAAAAGTGTTGACAATTACACTTGACCGGACAAAGGATGTGAACCTTCCAATAGGAGAATCAACAACCCTTGTAGCAACTGTTTCCAATTACAAAACGGACGCGGGTGTAACGTGGGAAACTTCGGATGCGAATGTAGCAACTGTTGATGAAAAAGGATTAGTCACTGCAATCGCAACCGGAAGTGTTACCATCACAGCAGTTACAAACGAGAAGGATGCAGATGGCAATCCGCGGAAGGCAACCTGTGTGGTTACAGTGAATCCCAATACAACTGCTGATACCACAACAAAACTAAAGGATAAGAACGGCAATCAGATTTATGTCAAAAATTCAGATGGCAGTTACAGGGAAGCTGTCCATGCAGATTATTTTACTAGCGAGGAGTTTTATATTGTATCACAGCCACAATATATCTATACTGGTTGGCAAACATTAGATGGAAAGACATATTATTTTGACAAGAATGGTAGTGTTGTGACAGGTACACAGATTATTCAAGGTGTGACCTATAATTTTGGTGCAGATGGAGCGATTGCGACTTCTGTGAACGGCTCAACTTTTGGCATTGACGTGTCCAGACACAATGGAACCATTGATTGGAATGCTGTCAAGGCTTCTGGGGTGGATTATGTTATTATTCGTTGTGGTTATAGAGGTTCTGCTACAGGGGTGCTAATTGAGGATCAGACATTTCGGACAAATATTAAAGGGGCTACGGCTGCTGGTCTGAAAGTTGGTGTGTATGTATTTTCGCAGGCTATCAATGAGGTTGAGGCAGTCAAGGAGGCATCTTTGGCAGTGAGTCTTGTAAAAGGGTACAATCTTACTTATCCGATTTTTATAGATACAGAGTCTAGCGGCGGAAGAGCGGACAAAATTGATAGAGCGACACGAACTGCGGTGGTCAATGCCTTTTGCCAGACTGTTGCGAGCGCAGGATATAAACCGGGAATCTATGCATCAAAAACTTGGTTTGAGGACAAACTAAATATGGGTGCAATCGGTAATTACAAGATATGGCTTGCACAATATTCTACCGCGCCTACTTACAGCGGCAGATACGATATGTGGCAGTATTCCAGCAAAGGCAAGATTAGCGGAATCAGTACGAAAGTAGACTTAAACTATAGCTACTTAGGGTATTAGACTTGCATTATTTCCAATTTTAGGATAAAATAGCAAGAAAGATGATTACGGAGGTAGATATTTGATGAGAACTTATTTGGTGACCGGCGGCGCAGGCTTTATCGGATCGAATTATATTCATTATATGTTTCGGAAATATGACAATGAGATTCGTATTATTAATGTCGATGCATTGACCTATGCTGGAAATCTTGAGAATCTGAAAGAGATTGAAAACAGAGAAAACTATACATTTATCAAGGCAGATATTACAGATAAAGAAGCAATTGCAAAAATCTTTGCGGAGAATGATATTGATAGAGTAGTTCATTTTGCTGCGGAGAGCCATGTGGACAGAAGTATTAAAAATCCAGAAGTATTTGTACAGACAAATGTTCTCGGTACGGCAGTGATGCTCAACTGTGCAAGAGAGGCATGGCAGCTTTCTGATGGCAGTTTTCAGGAGGGAAAGAGATTTCTTCATGTCTCAACAGATGAGGTCTATGGTTCCCTAGAAGAGGATGGTGGGTATTTCTATGAGACAACCCCATATGCACCACACAGTCCTTATTCTGCGAGTAAAGCAGCTTCGGACATGCTCGTGCGCTCTTATATGGACACTTATCAGTTTCCAGCGAATATTACCAACTGTTCTAATAATTATGGACCATATCAGTTTCCAGAGAAATTTATTCCGCTTGTCATCAACAATGCACTTCATGGAAAAAACCTTCCAGTATACGGAGATGGCAAAAATGTGCGCGATTGGCTTTATGTAGAGGATCATGCTAAGGCAATCGATATGGTGCAGGAGAAGGGAAGACTGTTTGAGACTTACAATATTGGTGGACACAACGAGAAGCAAAATATAGAAATAATTCATATTATTCTTGAGACATTGCAGGAGCAACTTGCGGATGAGGACCCACGGAAAAAATTGGTGTCTGAGAATCTAATCACTTATGTGGAAGACCGAAAAGGACATGATAGGCGTTATGCGATTGCCCCAGATAAAATTAAGGCGGAGATTGGATGGGAGCCGGAAACAATGTTTAAGGAAGGTATTCGTCAGACGATAAAGTGGTACTTTGAGCATGAGGATTGGATGAGGAATGCAACAAGTGGTGATTATCAGAAATATTATGATGAGATGTACAAGTAAATTTGTGTGAGTAGTATATAGGGAACGTCGATACCAGAAGGTAGGGCGTTCCCACTTTGGCGTAAAATAGACTCTCGGAGTTTTTTGTAAGATGTACATAAATTTATAAAGGGTGTGTTGATTAAATTTATGTGTATTTGGCGGAAAATTTGCCGTAAAAGCAGGTGAAAGGGAGATTCTAAAAGCTATTAAATGATACAGGAGGATATTTAACATGAAAGGAATAATATTGGCGGGCGGTTCAGGTACGAGGCTTTATCCTTTGACGAAGGCGATTTCAAAACAGATTATGCCTGTTTATGATAAACCGATGATTTATTACCCATTGTCAACTTTAATGCTTGCGGGAATTCGAGATATCTTGATTATCTCAACACCGCGGGACCTTCCAGTGTTTCGGGAATTGTTTGGAACAGGAGAACAGCTTGGACTTCGTATGGAGTATGCAGTGCAAGAGCAGCCACGAGGACTTGCAGATGCATTTATTATTGGGGCTGATTTTATTGGAGAAGATTCTGTGGCGCTAGTTTTAGGGGACAATATTTTCTATGGACAAAGTTTTTCCAAGCTATTACAGCGCGTTGCGGCAAAAAAGAGTGGCGCTACTATTTTTGGTTATTATGTGCGTGATCCACGAGAATATGGCGTAGTGGAGTTTGATGAGAGTGGAAAAGCGATTTCAATTGAAGAAAAACCCGAGAAGCCTAGAAGTAACTATGCAGTACCAGGGCTTTACTTTTATGACAATGATGTTGTTGCGATTGCCAGAAATGTGAAGCCGTCCGCGCGCGGAGAAATTGAGATTACAAGTATCAATAATGAATATCTGCAACGGGGAATGCTTACAGTGGAGACAATGGGGCGCGGTTTTGCGTGGCTCGATACAGGAAATCACGACTCTTTGCTGGATGCTGCGGATTTTGTCTGTGCATTCCAGAAGCGCCAAGGGCTTTATATCTCTTGCATTGAAGAGATTGCATATAAAAGAGGTTTTATCACTAAGGATCAACTTTTACAGCTTGCAGAACCATTGATGAAGACAGATTATGGAAAGTATCTTGTAGAGGTTGCCAATGGACTCTAAAGGAAAGAAAATTGGAATATTATTGGTACTGTGTGCCTTATTGCTTGTTATGGCGGCAGTGGTGTTAGTAAACTATAATAAACTTATAGGCAAAAGTTCTGGAAAGGTTCCTGACAGTAGTACAGACAGTGGCATTAAACAGATTATTGAAGAAGACGGAAAAGTTCATGGGGCAGATTTGTCGGCTTTTATGAAAGACAATGACTTTTTTGATCCTGAAGTACCAAGTGGCTCAAATCAGAGTACATATGATGAGGTGGATGAAAACGGTGAGACAATCCGTAATCTTACTTTGCTGGCAAGTTCTGTGGAGCGCGATATCCGTGTTAAGATTGTCGACGACAAAGGTGAGACTGTAATAGGACAGCCATTTTCGGTGGAGGTTGCAGAGACAGGAGTGTACATGGATGAGGACAAGGATGGTATTATACGGATACCGGATATTAAACCTGGAGAGTACAAGGTTTCTTTGGAAGAACAACCAGGATTTAAGGTTCCAACTGCGCCGGTGAGTGTTCGAGTAAGATCCATTGTATCCTATACTGTCATTGATGATATTGCGTACTTTGTGCATTCTGAAGCAGAAGTTGACACTTTAAAGGAAGATACAGAAGAAAAAAAGATTGACAGTGAGGATGAAGATGACACGCAATATACAGCGTTGCTCGATGTGGAACAAGAGCAGGAGAATGCAGTTCAGCTAGGAATTGACGTGTCAAAATGGAACG
This sequence comes from Lachnospiraceae bacterium, assembly GCA_011959805.1. Classification (GTDB taxonomy): domain Bacteria; phylum Bacillota; class Clostridia; order Lachnospirales; family Lachnospiraceae; genus COE1. The sequence continues at coordinate 29,527 of BLMC01000004.1, forward strand.
GTGAGATTGACTGGGAGGTTGTAAAGGCCGAAGGGGTTGATTTTGCAATTATTCGCTGTGGATACAGAGGTTCTTCTTCTGGATGGTTAATTGAGGACCCTTATTTTTATCGTAATTTGACAGAGGCGAAAAAGGCGGGGATTAAGGTAGGATTATACTTTTTCACACAGGCGATAAATCAGGTAGAAGCAGTTGAGGAAGCCAGTATGGTTGTAACATTACTAGGAGAGACCACTTTAGATTACCCAGTTTTTATCGATACAGAGGGAGCAGGCGGAAATGGAAGAGCGGACAATCTGGATGCTGCCACAAGGACAGCGGTGGTCAATGCATTTTGTCAGACCATTCAGAATGCAGGGTTTGATGCAGGTGTGTATGCAAGCCGTAATTGGTATCTGAATAATCTTTATGTTGATAAGATGGATGCACCAAACATTTGGTTGGCAGAGTACAGACAGACTCCTTTGTATGAGGGCCGCTATGATATGTGGCAGTATACTTCGAGCGGTGCAGTTGCTGGTATAGAAGGAAGAGTTGACTTGAATATTAGCTATCTAGGCGTAAACTAAATGTACGACCAGTTAGAAATATTGATTGTTCAATATAAAAATAAGTATACAGTCGCATAGGGAACTATGTCACTTTGCGGCTGTGTGATATTCGCGGCAAATTTTATTGACCATCAGTATATAATAATAGAAAGGAAAATGAAAAATCATGGGAAAAATTACAGTAGAGGAATGTGTTGCGGACGGGATAGTCATAGAAGGGCTTAAGGTGATTACACCGCAGGTTTTTGGCGACAACAGGGGATATTTTATGGAGACCTATAACTACAATGATTTTAAGGATGCAGGTATCGATCAAGTCTTTGTGCAGGACAACCAATCGGCTTCTCGGAAGGGCGTGCTTAGGGGATTGCATTTTCAGAAAGAGTTTCCTCAGGATAAACTTGTTCGTGCTGTGCGCGGCGAAGTATTCGATGTGGTAGTTGATTTGCGAGAAGGGTCAAAAACTTACGGAAAATGGTATGGTGTTTATTTATCGGAGGAAAATAAGAAACAGTTTTTTGTTCCAAAGAATTTTGCGCATGGTTTTTTAGTGCTTTCAGAGTATGCGGAGTTTTGTTATAAATGTACTGATTTTTATCATCCAAACGATGAAGGAGGAATTTTGTGGAATGATCCCAATATCGGTATAAAATGGCCAATCTCAGAAGATATGGAATTGATAATTTTGGAAAGAGATCAAAAGTGGGGCGGTATAAAGGAATTTAAGAGATGAGAAAAGGATTATCCAAGACCATCGTCAAACTGTATGTGACGCTTGCTGCCGCAATCCTTGCGGCTGTGATTCTAATCCATCATAATCCGTTAGCAGATCCACAGGAAGAGACTATTAAAAAGGTGATTGCCTGTCTAATTATTGTCGGTGCAATAGCGATTTTTTACCGATTTTATGACAGATTAATTACACTTCCGGTAGAGTTATGGCAGTCACGGAAGCTAATTTGGAAGTTGGCAAAAAATGATTTTAAAAACCGCTATGCAGGGTCGTATTTAGGGCGTGTGTGGGCATTTACACAGCCGGTAGTCACAGTGCTCTTATATTGGTTTGTATTTGGACATGTTATGGGGCAGGACAAAAAGGAGATTCTCAATGTCGGTGTGGAAGCGCCTTATGTACTGTGGCTTACAGCGGGATTGGTGCCGTGGTTTTACTTTAGCGAGGCGATTAATAATGGTACAACCTCGCTTTTAGAGTACAGCTATCTTGTCAAGAAAGTTGTGTTTAAAATCAGTATTATTCCGATTGTAAAGTTGATTGCAGCGTCGTTTGTTCACTTGTTTTTTGTGGCGTTTATGCTGCTTGTATATTTTGTGTATGGATACACACCATCACTGTATTTACTGCAGCTTCTTTATTACACCTTCTGCATGTTTATGTTTGTGCTAGCACTAAGCTACTCGACTTGCGCAATTGTTATTTTTTTCCGGGATTTGACACAGATTATCAATATTTTGTTGCAAGTTGGTATGTGGGCAACTCCTATTTTGTGGAATATTGCCATGCTGGATAACAGCCCTATCTTGCAGAAGATTATGAAGATTAATCCAGTATTTTATATTGTGAATGGTTATCGAGATGCGATGTTTGCAGAGAAATGGTTTTGGCAGGATTTTTACTCGACGGCGTACTTTTGGATTGTGACAGTGGTTTTCTTTGGCATTGGGGCGCTGATATTTAGAAGGCTGAAAGTGCATTTTGCGGATGTACTTTAGGTGAGGGAGAAATATGGAAGAAAGAAAAGAAGAAACAACGCAAGTTGCAATTGCGGTGGAGAATGTCTGCAAGGTTTATCGTCTTTATGATAAGGCGACGGATCGATTAAAGGAAGCGCTTAAACTTACCAGAAAACAGAAATATCATGAATCTCATGCATTATCAAACGTAAGTTTTGATGTGCGGCAAGGAGAATGTGTCGGTATTATTGGGACAAATGGATCTGGAAAATCTACTATTTTAAAGATTATTACAGGCGTGTTAAATCCGTCAAGTGGGTCAGTTATTGTCAATGGACGTATTTCTGCGCTCTTAGAGTTGGGAGCAGGATTTAACCAGGAGTATTCCGGCATTGAAAATATATATCTCAATGGAACAATGAATGGTTTTTCTGAGGAGGAAATCAAGGAGAGATTGCAAGATATCCTTGATTTTGCAGATATTGGTGATTATGTCTATCAACCTGTAAAAACCTATTCGAGCGGAATGTTTGTGCGCCTTGCATTTTCCGTTGCTATCAATATTGACCCAGAGATTTTGATTGTCGATGAGGCACTTTCGGTCGGGGATGTATTTTTTCAGGCAAAATGCTATCACAAGTTTGAAGAATTTAAAAAAATGGGAAAAACGATTATGATTGTCAGTCATGACCTAAGCAGTATTGCAAAGTATTGCGATAGGGTGATTCTGCTCAATCAGGGAGTAAAGCTTGGAGAAGGCTCCCCAAAAGAGATGATTGATGATTTTAAGCGTGTCCTGGTAGGACAGTATGAACTACCTGAATCGAAATCAGAGCAAAGTTTGGTAAATGATGCAGAGGTGCAGGAAGCAGTGCAGTCACAAGCTGCCGCGCAAAAGCGCGCAAGACAACAGTCGGATGGCAGAGAGGTAAAGACACTGGAATATGGCACACAGGAAGCTATAATTGAAGAGATTTATTTGACAGATGACCGCGGAACACAGACAAATGCGATTATCAAGGGACTTTCTTTTAGTATTTGTATGCGGGTAAGATTTCAACAGGATTTGCCCGCGCCTATTTTTGCCTTTTCGATTAAGACAGCCAAGGGCACTGAGATTACAGGGACCAATACCATGTTTGAAAAGGCATTTTTAGAGCCAGTAAAAGCAGGAACAGTAAAGGATATTCGTTTTACACAAAAGATGTCTTTGCAAGGCGGCGAGTATCTAATTTCCTTTGGTGTCACAGGCTATGAAGGAAATGACTTTAAGGTCTATCACAGACTCTACGATGCGTTGGATGTGACTGTGGTATCTGATAAGAATACAGTAGGATACTACGATATGGATTCCAAAGTAGTAGTTAGAGATGCGCATGAGAAAAGTGATTTGGGGGATAACATTATAAAGTACACAAAGATACAGTGAACAGGAGTAGATGGAGGCAGTATGGCAGAGAAGATGCGGATAAAGCAGGAAAAAATCGGCGGTGTAATTATGGATTATACCTATTATGCAGGGCAGGATTTATATTCGGATGGCGCAGTGGAAGATGAAATGTTGGATATTGCAATGAACAATCTGCCAGAGCACTTTTTGCAGATCATTGAAGAAAAGAAAAGTTGGCCGATTTTTTACCATTTTTCGCCGCTGCGCACAAATATTATTGATTGGATTCCATTCAAAAAAACGGACAAGGTGCTTGAGATTGGGTCTGGGTGTGGGGCAATTACAAGTACGCTGGCAAAAAAGGTTGGCAATGTCACTTGTATAGACCTATCTAAAAAACGTAGTCTGGTAAATGCATATCGCAACTGTGATGCGGATAATATTACAATTGTAGTGGGCAATTTTAAAGATATTGAGCCACATCTGGATACTGATTACGATTATGTATTGCTGATTGGTGTTTTTGAATATGGGCAAGCATATATCGGCGGCGCATCTCCCTATGAAGATTTTATGCGAATTTGTAATCGCCATAAGAAACAGAATGGACGTCTTGTGATTGCGATTGAAAATAAGTTTGGTTTAAAATATTGGGGAGGATGTCGCGAGGACCATTTGGGGACGTATTTTTCTGGGTTGGAAGGATATCGTGAAGGAGGTTCTGCAAGAACTTTTACCAAGCAGGGATTGGAAAAAATATTGAGTAAAGTTGGAATAGAAGACTATAAGTTTTATTATCCGTATCCAGACTATAAGTTTACGACGACCATTTTCTCGGATGATTATCTTCCCCAAAAGGGGGAATTGAGCAACAATCTTAGAAATTTTGACAGGGAGCGAGTTCTTTTATTTGATGAGAAGCAAGTGTTTGATGAAATCTTGGACGAAAACGAATTTCCGCTGTTTTCTAATTCGTATCTTTTGGTAGTCGGTGCCACGCTGGATGTGATTTATACCAAATTTTCTAATGATAGGGCTCCAAAGTGGGCGATTCGCACTTCGATTATAAAAGAACCGTCCGGGCGCATTTATGTGGAGAAATTGCCAGATACGAATGCAGCATTTAGACATTTAAAGAATACAAAACATGCATATGAACAGCTGTTGGCACGCTATGAAGGGACGAAAATTAAAATTAATACTTGTGCTGTGATTGGGGAGGATATTAAAAATGGACTCTCTTTTGTGTTTTGCAATGGTAGAACTCTGGAATCTCTACTTGACGAGTGTCTAATGCGGGCAGATGTCGCAGGATTTAAAACGCTTATCGAAGAATATCTCTATTGGCTGCGCTACAAAGAAGATATGTTTGCAGTCAGCAATTTTGACTTTATTTTTCCCAATATTCTTGTGGATGGAGAGACATGGCATGTCATTGACTATGAGTGGACATTTGACAAGCACATTAATTCGGATGATATTGCTTTTCGAGCGTTTTACAATTACATGCTAGGCGGAGAGATGCGAAAGGCGTGCAAGGACCTTTTGATGAATGACATTTTGGGATACTCTGATGCGCAGATAGCGGAAGCTGCCGCAGAAGAACAGGAATTTCAGCTTCGTATTACACAAAGCCATGCCTCGGCGGAGCGTATGCGCGAACTGATTGGAAATCGAGCATATGCTTTAGAAGGAATGCTACAGTATTGTCATCATGCAGATCTTCAATATGTAGTGCAAATTTTTATCGATTATGGTGAGGGATTTCGGGAAGAAAATTCGCAAAGGCTTTTGGATTGCTATTTGTTAGGAAAACATTTAAAATTGGAATTTGATATTCCAAAGGATGCAATAAAGTTTAGAATTGATCCTTGTTCGTTCCCTTGTGTTGTAGAGATTCTTAAGATTCAAGTGGAGGATAAGGTCTATAGCGCAGAGGAGATTGTGGTGAATGGTTGTTGGCAGGAATGCGGCGCAGTTGTATTTGACCATGAAGACCCCAATCTGGTTTTTGACGTAGAAGGTGGAAAACATCTTACAGCAGAATTGGATGTATTAGAATTGCCGCCACAGTTTGCAGTACAGATTGTACAGAATGCAACAAAAGGAGATTTTCTTTCCAGAACAAAGGCGTTTCTTAAGACAAAGAAAAAGGGAAAACGGCCAGATTTATAATGAAAATACGCTCTGAGATGGAGGAGTCAGAATGTTAGGAAAGATAAAAGGTGCCATACAGGGCAGATTATATCAGCGTTGTATAGAGGAGTATGAAAGAGACTTGCGCTGCCAGACTGATCCCTATCTGGTGTGGGTTCAGGAGAATGAACAAAGTCCTTTAAAAAAAGCGGAGACAGAACGATATTCTGAGGTTGGGATTGTCTATATGGAGGACTGTGGCAGTCGCTTCTCTTTGTCTAATCTAAACAAAAAGTATCTTTTGTTTGTGTCCAGGGAAGGTAGAATGGCAGTAAATGCTGTGCGCGAGATAATAGCTTACTTTGAATCCCATCAGGAGACGGATATGGTCTATGCAGATGAGGATGTGTGGATGTTAAATCAGAGCAGACCGCAAAAAGGGCTAAAGGATGATGGGGGTGCCCATCGGATTTTTCCGTGGATCAAACCAATCTGGTCACCGGATACTTTATTTTCTTTCTTTTATTTTGGACATATATTTGCAGTTCGCAGAGAGGCTTTCTTAACGGTTGAGTGGCTTGGCGATGTGGATTACCGTAGAAATATCTACGACTTTGTGTTGAAGGCTTCAGAACGGCAAGATTGCCCAGGACATATTGAGAAGATTCTCTTTCATGCATATGAAAAGGAAAACAGTCGCGAGGAAATTGAGAACAAGTTGATGCACAGGACAGACTTTATTGGTGTGGGCAGCTTGTATGATGATATTCGGGAACATGCAATAGTACGGCGTGGTTATTTGGGAAAAATGTTGTTGGATAGAAAGACAGAAATCTCGTATCCAATTTATGAGGTGCCAGACAAGCCACTTGTCAGTATTGTCATTCCTTCTAAAGATAATCCCAACGTACTTCAACAATGTATTCGCTCTATTTATGCACACACGGATTATCCTAATTTTGAGTTGATTGTGATTGACAATGGAAGTACAAAAGAAGTGCGTAGTACACTCGAACATTTTCAGGAAGAGTGTCCGTTTCAGTATCGATATCTACCGATGGAGTATAATTTTTCACGGATGTGTAACCTTGGAGTGAAAGAGACAAATGGAACGTATATTCTGTTACTCAATGATGATATGGAGGTAATTGAGGACTCATGGTTGACTAGGATGGTTGGGCAGGCGTCATTAGGGCATGTTGGTGCAGTGGGTGCAAAACTTTTGTATCCAAACTCAACCAAAATACAACATGTAGGGATTACCAATACAATATCGGGGCCTGGACATAAATTGAAGCTACTAGATGACAAACTATCTTATTATTATGGCAGAAATCGCTTTGTATATGATATGATTGGGGTTACGGCTGCCTGTCTTTTGATGCGAAAAGACTGTTTTCTTGCAGTAGGGGGATTGTTTGAAGGACTTGCAGTGGCGTACAATGATGTTGATTTGTGTTTTCGTCTGCATGATAAAGGGCTGTATAATGTCCAGAGAAATGATGTGGTGCTGTACCATCACGAATCACTCAGTAGAGGAGATGATTTGAAAGATGAAAAGAAACTTAAGCGATTAACGGAGGAGAAAGATATTCTTTACCAACGGCATCCAAGTCTTTTTCGACAGGACCCTTTTAATGGAACGCTCTTAAATAGTGGAGAGCCAGAATATCATTGTCGTTGGCTGGAAGGGTATGAGCGTCCAGATGCCTTTATATTAGGGCATGTTCCCGTGGAGGGGAAAAAACTTCCAGAACAAACAAAAATGAATCAGGCAATTAAAATTGTTGTGGAAGAGTGTGGACTAGAAAATCATGTTAAAAAGGCGTATTATCTTATTAAAGGTTGGGCATATGTGCCTGGCGTAGACAATGCGCGCTATCAGTTTAAAATTCTTTTTGTGAATAGCGCGGGGAATGTGTGGGAACTTCCTCTACAAAAGCGATATCGCAAAGATGTGGCGGCAATTTTGCCGGACGAGACAAATGTAGAGCTAACTGGTTTTTGCTGTTGGATTTTTGAGGGAACACTGCCGCCAGACAGGTATGATTTATGGATGGCTGCAAAGGATGGCTGTTCAAGACAAAAACTATATCGAAGGATGGAGAAAAAGTTGGCAATCGAATGAAAGAAAAAGAATTACACTATCAAGAAGAACTTTTTGCACAAAAGACACCGTACTTGCAGTGGCTAAGACAGCAGAAAACGCAAAATACAATAGCTGTGGGGAAGCAGATGAATAGGCTTCCCTTTTCTTCGTGTATGGATTCTCTAAAATCCTTTGGGAAAATTTGTGCAGAACAGGTTTATCTGTTTGAGAGAGAGAACGGAAAATTGTCGGAGAATGCAGAACAGAGAATCGCGGAGTGTTTTCTTGACTTCAAGGAAGCAGACAGAGCAGTTCTTGTATATGCCGACGAAGATTATGTGGGAAGTTTGCAAGAACTGTATGACATTAAAGAAGGAGATTTTAACGCTGTAATCACGACGCCATATCAATACAATATGAATACAGACCATGTTTATTATCGCGGATGGCCTTGGTTTAAGCCTGATTTTTCACCGGATACACTCACTTCTTTTTTCTATGTTGGCAGTGTGTTTGCCATTCGAGGTGATGTGATATTGGAGACTGTCAGTAAATATCAGGATGTCACAAATCTCTATGAACTTGTTTTTTGGATTTTTCAGGATGCGTTAAATAGGCGCCAAATCGGGAAGAATTGTGGCATTGTTCATATACCAGAAATATTGTATACTAACCACAACCCAATAGAAGTACAGCGTATGGAGATTTCAGAGAAAATCCAAAATCTGCATAAAGTAGAATATACTTCATACAAAGTATCCATTGTTATACTAAGTAAAGACCACGCGCAATTGTTAAAAAAATGTTTGAAAACATTGACAAGATATACAGAATATAAAAATTATGAAATAATTGTTGTGGACAATGGAAGTAATCCGGAACAGAAACAGTGTATATTGGATACTATCAATGCACATAACAAGATAGACAAAGAACATCAAATTTATTATCTTTATCAACGGCAAGAATTTAACTTTTCCAATTTGTGTAATTTAGGTGCACAACATGCCACTGGAGAGTATCTGCTTTTTATGAATGATGACGTTGAGATTTTGGATACCAGTGAAGGCAGAAAATGGTTGGACAGAATGATGGTGTATGCTGTAAAATCACATGTGGGTGCTGTTGGAGCAAAGCTATATTATCCAACTCATTTAGAAGATGATACCCATTATAGAATTCAGCATGTAGGAATCACAAATATGGGTATTGGGCCTGCACATAAATTAAATAATATAAAAGATAAAGGTTGTATTTATCATGGGCGTAATGTGCAGAACTATAATATGTTGGCAGTTACCGCGGCATGTATGCTAATTCAAAAAGGTGTGTTTGAGGCAGTTGGTGGATTTGATGTGTTGTTTCCAGTGGCATACAATGATGTTGAACTTTGTTTTCGGTTGTACCAGCAAGGCTATTTTTCTGTCCAAGTCAATGAGGCAGTGTTAATTCACCATGAATCGTTTAGTCGGGGTTATGATGATTCATCAGAAAAACAAAAGCGTCTGCAAAAAGAAAAAGAACATTTATACGAAAAATATCCTTTTTTTAGGGCAGTTGACCCATTTTACAGTTCTCATTTAGTACAGTGGAAAAAGGATGGGGAATACAATGTTAATTATCTGTATGCATGTGAAAAGATGGCAGAGCCAGTGCTTTTGTCAAATCAAATTATGCATCTTATTTGGAAGGAACGTTTTCGAGAGAAATTATATAAAGTATGTAGTACAGCAGGGAAAATTTATGACAAGATGATCGGTAGGCATCTTGTTATGTATTCGATTGACAATATCGAACAACAAGATATGACGGTAGTAGTGACAGGATGGTGTGTGCAACGAAAGCATGATAATGCAGGGCTATCGCGACAAATTGTGCTAATTCAAGATACAGAGGAAACAAAATCAAGAACAATATATGCATTTGCGCTGTATCCTAACTTACGGGAAGATGTGGCAGAATTATTTTTACAGGATAGTTCGGAACAAAAGACAACAAATGTTGCACTTTCGGGTATTTATTTGCAATTTAATAAACAAAAGTTAATGCCAGGAACATATCGAATCGGTATTTTGATTCAAGAAAAGCATTTGCTTTATATAAAAGATAAAACAGGCAATCAAATATTTGTAACAATTGAAGAAAATGCACAACAGAAAGGTGTGGAGTAAAATGGCAAAGGACATGATTGACAATCCTCAGAATAAGGAAGTGCAGGATGTGCAATTCTATAAGCAAGCATATGAGCAGGAGAAGGCACGCGCGGCATCTCTTGCAGGCAGACTTGCAGATGCCAAGAATGAGGCGGACAGCTTGCAGTTTCAGCTGGACCGCATCAAAAACAATCCGCTGTGGAAGGCATCAAAGCCTTTGCGCCAAATGATGCACTGGGGGCTTCGCAACTATAGACGTTTGCGCAATCTGGGTGGACCGCGGGGAGTTGCCAGAAAGTTAAAACAAAAACAGATTGAGGCGGAGGCAAAGAAGCTTCATGGAACAGCAAGCTTTCCGACACCAGAAGAGGTGAAGAGCCAGCGAGATACTGTTTTTGATCAGATGATAAAAGTTAGTATTTTGGTGCCGTTGTGGAATAATGAGCGCGAGTTTCAGATAGAGATGCTTGATTCTGTAATGAATCAGACATATCAAAATTGGGAGCTTTGTTTGGCAGATGGTTCAGATGAGGAGCACAGTTATATTGGAGAAATCTGCAAGGAGTATGCTGCGCGCGCAAACGGAAGAATTGTCTATCATAAATTGGAGAAAAACGGCGGTATCTCTGGAAATACAAATGAATGCCTAAAGCTTGCCACTGGCACATATCTTGGTCTTTTTGACCAAGATGATATTTTGCATCCTTGTGCGCTTTATGAGTATGTCAAGGTGATTAACGAGCAAGGCGCCGATTATATTTACTGTGATGAGACCACGTTTAAGGGCAATAGTATTGACAATATGATTACATTACATTTTAAGCCAGATTTTGCGCCGGACAATCTGAGGGCCAATAATTATATCTGTCATTTTAGTGTGTTTTCGCGAGAGCTTTTAGAAGGAACAGAGCTTTTTCGGAGTGGCTTTGACGGAAGTCAAGACCACGATATGATTTTAAGGCTGACTGCGAATGCAAAAAAGGTGGTGCATGTGCCAAAACTACTGTATTATTGGCGTTCGCATAAAACGAGTGTGGCGAGTGATATCAATGCAAAACCTTACGCGATTGCAGCAGCTAAGGGAGCAGTAGCTGACCATTTGACACACTGTGGATTTAAAAATTATGAGATTAAGAGTACACGGGCGTTCGACACAATCTTTGAGATTAAGTATGAGATTCGCAGTGAGGACAAAATTTCAATTTTAATTCCAAACAAGGATCATGTTGAGGATTTAAGACGCTGTATAAACTCTATTAAAGAACGCAGTACGTACAGTAATTATGAGATTATTGTAATAGAGAATAACAGTGAGGACAAAGCGGTTTGGGATTATTACGATACTATTAAAAAACAGAAAAATATAACAGTAGTTTCCTATACAGGAACATTTAACTATGCCAAGATTAATAATTTTGGTGCTGGTTATGCAACGGGTAAGTATCTGCTATTATTAAATAATGACACGCAGGTGATTTCTCTAAACTGGATGGAGTCCATGTTGATGTATGCCCAGCGACCAGATGTAGGGGCTGTCGGCGCAAAGCTCTATTATGGAGACCGAACAATACAACACGCAGGTGTTGTCATCGGTCTTGGTGCACACAGGACAGCAGGACACATACACTATAAAATTAACTATGACAATCTTGGCTATATGGGACGGTTGTGCTATGCTCAGAATGTATCAGCAGTGACAGGGGCGTGTCTGATGGTTAGAAAAAGTCTTTATGATGCGCTTGGTGGACTTGATGAGGCATTTGCTGTGGCATTAAATGATGTGGATTTTTGCCTGCGTGTTAGGGAAAAGGGGTACTTGAATGTCTTTACCCCATTTGCAGAGTTATATCATTTTGAGTCGGCTTCGCGAGGTAGTGATATTATAGATGCAAAGAAAGCAGAACGCTACGAAGAAGAGTCAGCTTTGTTTCGAGAGCGGTGGAAAAAGCTTTTGGAAAAAGGAGATCCCTATTATAATCCGAATTTTTCTCTTGATAGAAGCGATTATTCTCTCAATATTAACAATAAGACAAATTAAATATTGGATAAATTTGCATAGAATCTTGCAAAATTTCCAAATTTTTGGTTTAATATAAGTGGAATGTAGTGCAAACTGACAAGGCACTGATTTTAATGAATTTATGTGGAGGTAGCAGTATGAGTTTTATGGATGAATTTAACTTCTGGCTCAATGATGATTACTTTGACCAGGCAACAAAGGATGAGCTCTTAAAGATTAAGGATAATGAGAGCGAAATTGAAGAACGTTTTTACAGGGAGCTTGAGTTTGGCACTGGTGGTCTCCGCGGTGTAATCGGCGCAGGCACAAATCGAATGAACATCTACACAGTAAGAAAAACATCACAGGGACTTGCAAACTATATCATCAAAGCTAATGGGCAGGAGAAAGGGATTGCCATCGCATATGATTCACGGTTTATGTCTCCAGAGTTTGCGGATGAGGCAGCGCTGTGTATGGCAGCAAATGGTATTAAGGCTTATGTGTTTGAATCCTTAAGACCAACCCCGGAGCTTTCTTTTGCATTGAGAACACTTGGCTGCATCTCTGGTATTGTTATCACAGCGAGCCATAATCCACCAGAATATAATGGATACAAGGTATACTGGGAGGATGGTGCACAGATTACTGCACCCAAGGACAAAGATATTATTAGTGAAGTGAAAGCAGTAACAGATTATCATACAGTGAAGACAATGGACAAGCAGGAAGCGATGAACGCTGGTCTGTATCAAGTAATCGGCAAGGAAATTGATGACGCATACATGGTGGAATTAAAGAAACAGATTATTCATCCAGATGTGATTCAAGCGGTTGCAGATGATATTAAGATTGTATATACACCGCTGTGTGGAACAGGAAACAAGCCAGTGAGAAGAATTCTCTCGGAACTTGGATTTAAAAATGTATATGTTGTGCCAGAACAGGAGAATCCTGATCCAAAGTTTACGACATTGGATTATCCAAACCCAGAAGATCCGAAGGCATTTACATATGCCTTGAATCTTGCAAAAGAGAAAAATGCAGACATTGTACTTGCTACAGACCCAGATGCAGATAGACTTGGCATTTATGCGCTGGATACAAAGAGTGGAGAATACAAGGCGTTTACAGGTAATATGTCAGGTATGCTGATTGCAGAATACATTTTGAGAGAGCGCAGAGCAACAGGAACCATGCCAGAAAATCCTGCGCTTGTCACAACAATTGTTACAACGAATATGACAGCTCCAATTACAAAGGAATATAATGTAAAATTAATTGAGGTGCTTACAGGATTTAAGTTTATTGGAGAGCAGATTAAGTTGTTTGAGCAGACAGGTTCTAACAACTATGTGTTTGGTCTTGAGGAGAGCTATGGATGCCTTGCCGGAACACACGCGAGAGACAAAGATGCAGTCGTAGCAGTAATGTGTCTGTGCGAGGTTGCTGCATGGTGCAAGAAGAATGGCAAGACGCTGTATGATATGATGCTTGAGATTTATGAAAAGTATGGTTATTATAAAGAGACACAGTATGCAATCACAATGAAAGGGATTGATGGATCAAAACAGATTGCTGCATTGATGGACAAGTTCCGCAATAATCCTCCTAAGAAATTTGGCGAGTTGGAAGTAGTGCGCGTAAGAGATTATGAGAATGATGTTATTACAGAACTTGCAACAGGGAAAACTTATCCCACAGGTCTGCCAAAGTCCAATGTACTTTATTTTGACCTTACGAATGATTCCTGGTGCTGTGCAAGACCTTCTGGTACAGAACCAAAGATTAAATTTTATATGGGCGTGAAGGGAACCAGCCTTGAAGATGCCCAGAAAAAGGTAGAAAACTTGACGAATGAGGTTAAGGCTGTTATCGAAGAATAGGAATAAGCAGTAAGTTAGATGGAACCGGACGCTGCGTTTTGCAGCTGTCTGGTTCCATTTCGTGAAAAGAGTGGAGAGTTGACCGATATGAATAAATTGCTGGCGCAGATTATGAAGTTTGGTGTGGTGGGCGTAGTCTGTTTCTTGATTGATTACGCGATTGGGATAGCGGTGTTGAATATTATTTTGAAACTGGGTGGGAAACAGTATTTTGAACTTGCCTCAATGGTAGGTTCTGCACTGGGATTTACAGTTTCTGTGATTATAAATTATATTTTAAGTTTTATGTTTGTATTTGAGCGTAAAGAAAACCTTAACCGCAAAGCGGAGTTTGTTGTCTTTATTATATTAAGTGTAATTGGCTTGGGATTAAATCAGTTCATTATTTGGATATGTGTAGGTCCAATTTATAGAAACATAGCATTTCTGCGCAGATTACTCAATTATAACTTTGCATATACAGGTGCGAAGGTAATCGCTACAGCAGTCGTGATGGTTTATAATTTTATTAGTAGGAAGGTATTTTTGGAGAAAAAAGCTTAGAACGTGGGGGATAGCAATGTCATTGGCACAGAATATCAGAAAAACGATTAACTATAGTAAAAAGAATGGATATACGGAAGCGGCAGTTGCGGCATGGGAGCGGGTGACCGCAAAGTATTATGCGGATTATGATTACCATGTGCCGGATAAGGATACTTTAGCAAGACAGAAGGCGGACAAAGACGTATCCAATATTAAATTTTCGATTTTAGTGCCAGCGTATGAGACGCAGGCAGTTTATATGAATGCGTTGATAAAAAGCTGCATTGCACAAACTTATGAGAATTGGGAGCTTGTCATTGCAGATGGAAGTGAAAAGGATGTTGTCAAGGATTTAATCAATCAATATGAAGACGTGCGAATACGATATGTTCGTCTGGAAGGAAACAATGGAATCGCTGAGAATACAAATCAAGCGATTGCCTTTGCAACGGGCGATTATTATGGATTGCTAGATCATGATGATATGCTAACACCGGATGCTTTGTACGAGATGGCTAGCGCTATCGACAAAAGCCGACCGATTCTAGCATATTCTGATGAGGATAAGTGTGATATATCAGGAAAGCATTTTTATGACCCTCATATTAAACTTGATTTTAATTTGGATTTGCTTTTGACCAATAATTATATCTGTCATTTTATGACAGTGCGCGCAGACGTACTTAAGAAACTACAGATTAGAAAAGAATTTGACGGCTCGCAGGATTATGATATCATTCTTAGGATTGTGAGCAGTCTTTTAATAAAGGAGAAAGAAAATAAAGAAGCAAGGCCAATAGAAGAATTTATTGTACATGTGCCCAAAGTGCTCTATCATTGGCGCTGCCATGAAAATTCTACTGCAGATAATCCCCAGAGTAAAATGTATGCCTATGAAGCTGGAAAAAAAGCATTGATTGATTTTGCATCGCGCATGGGCTGGAAAGTTGATGTACGTCATAATAAGCATCTAGGATTTTATCGAATTGAGTATGGTGAGAGCGTACTGGCGCATAGACCAGATTTGGCAGCAGTTGGCGGTTTTGTCGCAAAACATGGAAAAGTGGTTTCTGGCATCTACCAAGGACAGCCTTTATTGTATGCTGGATATATGAACAGAATGGATTTGTATCAAAATACAACATGGCTTGACTTGCGGAATATGGCAGTCAATAAGGCATATCAGCCAGTTTATCAAGAGGTTACAGGACATGCGTACATCAGTACGTTATTTACGGAGAAAAAAGAGCTGCCACAGTGGATGCAGGAGTTAGGACAGACCACGGAGGGAGATAAGAAATTGTTGGAGCTTGGCGAAAAGCTATGTAAGCGTTTGATAGAGAGCGGGGCAAGATTATTGTTAGACCCTGTCTGTGTGAGAAAAATGTGAAAGGAAACAGCCCTTGGAGCGAGAGTGGGATATGATAAAGTCGACAATTGTGATACCGAATTTTAATGGGATTCGATATATACAGACATGTCTTGAAAGTCTGTACAGTGGGACCACAAAAGAAATTATTGTCATTGTGGTGGATAATGCATCAACAGATGGCAGTATGGAATTGGTGCGAGAGCAATTTCCACAGGTAAAATTGGTGGTTAATCAGACCAATACAGGATTTAGTCATGCAGTCAATCAGGGAATTCGTCTAAGCAAAACACCGTATGTGATTTTGCTAAATAATGATACACAAGTAGATTTATCCTTTGTGCATGAATTGGAAAAAGTTATGGATAATGACAGGCAGAAGCGTTTTTTTTCTGCTTCGGCAAAACTTATTTCGCTTTATGATAAGGAGAAGATTGATGATGCCGGAGATTACTATTGTGCGTTAGGTTGGGCGTTTGCGAGGGGAAAAGGGAAGCATACAGATTGTTATAGCAAGGATTGTGATATTTTTGCTGCTTGTGCAGGTGCTGCGATTTATCGCCGGGAATTATTGGAAGAAGATCAGGTTGGATTGTTTGATGAGGAACATTTTGCATACTTTGAAGACATTGATCTGGGTTATCGGGCAAAAATTTATGGATATAGAAATCGATTTGCGGCAAACTCTATAGTATACCATGCAGGAAGCGCCACAAGTGGTTCAAGATACAATGCATTTAAAACTAAGTTGGCATCGAGAAATAGTGTTTATCTTATCTACAAGAATATGCCAACTTTGCAGATTTTATTGAATCTGCCACTTCTAATGATAGGATTTTTGGTGAAGACGTTGTTTTTTGTCAGAAAAGGGATGGGAAAAGAATATATAATAGGACTTTGGAAAGGGCTGATGCTTTCGATAGGACCTGTTGGGAGAAGACACAAGCAACGATTTATAAAGAAGAGAGTTAGAAATTACGTGTTGATACAGTTCGAACTTTGGAAGAATTTGTTTCGGCTTTTTGCATGAGGTAAAAAAAAAGTTGTACTTTTTGCTCAAATATTGTAGAATATAATGAGTTAAATTCTTTCCATTGGAATTAAGGTGAAAAAATTGATAAGAGATAATCAGAAGTATTTTAACAGACTGCTGGTTTTGCTCGATGCACTGGTTATAGGAGCTGCTTACTGGCTTTCGTGGTTTTTGTGGCTCGGCGGATATGTGAAAGAAAATGACCCCGGTGCAGGTATTTTGGCAGTGCAGATTTATTTCACTGCTTTTGTAGTAATCGTTCCGGGATATCTGATTCTGTACAATGCGTTTGATCTGTATTCATCCAAGCGTACAGCAAAGACAGTATATGAAATCTTTAATATTATTCGAGCAAATACCATAGGGCTTCTAGCAGTTATGGTAGTGCTTTTTGCGATTAATATACCAGACTTTTCGCGCGGAATGATCGGTGTATTCTATGGAATTAACATTGTAGCGGAATCACTTATGCGAAAATCAGTTCGCTATGGATTGCGGCGGATGCGCAAAAAGGGCTACAATGTCAAGCATATTTTGCTAGTAGGATATTCGCGCGCCGCGGAGGAGTACATCAACAAGATTAAGGCGAACCCTGAGTGGGGATATGAAGTTTGTGGTATACTGGATGACCATGTTCCAGTGGGCGCTGTCTATAAAGGGGTTCATGTGACAGGAGAGATTCATTCCCTACAAGTGATACTTTCTGAAAACAAACTGGATGAGATTGGTATTACGATTTCTCTCTCGGATTATGATAGATTGGAAAGTATTGTAAATATTTGTGAGAAGTCAGGGGTTCATACAAAATTTATCCCTGATTATAATAGTGTGATTCCAAGTAGACCCTACTTAGAAGACCTCGATGGGCTTGCAGTAGTAAATATCCGAAGAGTGCCGCTCAATAACATGATGAATATGTTGATGAAGAGGTTTGTGGATATTGTAGGTGCACTTGTTGCCATTTTATTGTCTTCCCCATTTATGTTGGCTGCAGCAATTGGTGTAAAGGTGACAAGCAAAGGACCACTGATTTTTAAGCAGGAGCGGGTTGGACTGCACAATAAGCCCTTTCAAATGTATAAATTTCGGAGCATGGAGGTACAGAGCACCGCGGACGAAAAAAAGGGGTGGACGACTAAGAATGACCCTCGAGTTACAAAAGTGGGTAGGATTCTTCGCAGTACGAGTATCGATGAGCTTCCACAGTTTTTTAATGTATTAAAAGGGGATATGAGCCTGATTGGTCCACGTCCTGAAAGACCTCTTTTTGTGGAGAAATTTAAGGAAGAGATTCCCCGGTATATGATTAAGCATCAAGTACGACCAGGGATTACAGGGTGGGCACAAGTAAACGGATATAGAGGAGATACCTCAATCAAAAAGCGGATTGAGTACGATCTTTATTATATTGAAAATTGGTCGATGACATTTGATCTGAAAATTTTATTCCTTACAGTATTTAAAGGTTTTATTAATAAAAATGCCTATTGAGCACTTTTTCATCAATAATTCTGTGCAGAGGTACAAATTTGCGAGCCGCTTTGGGCAGCATGGAGGATTATAAAATGCAGGAGTATGATAATAATAAAAACAGTAATGTAAGAAGGATGCCAGGTGGTCCAGACAGACAGCCAAGAAGTCAGGTAGAGAGTGGTCAGCCAAGGAGACCAGCATCAAAGCCTGTACATCAAGATACGGCGAATGGTCGGACAAGAAGACCAGCGCAGCAGAATACTATGGATGGTCATCCAAGATCGGCGCGTCAAAGTACAGGGAATGGTCAGCCAAGATCAGTGCGCCAAGATGTCGCTGGCGGTCAACCAAGAAGAAGACCAACAACAGGACAATCTACAAGACCAACAGGGCAAGGAATACAAAATAGTCATCCAAGAAAACCAGTTTCGGGTACATCAAATGGTTCGTCAAGACCAGCCAGTAGGATACCGCAAAATACGCCGGGAAGTGCGCCAAAGAAAAAGGCTGGAAAGAATACAAAAGGTTTGACCCCACAACAGGCGGCAAAGAAAAAGAGAAAAAAAATCATACTATTTGTAGCGGAAATTTTTTTGTTGCTGATATTAGTCGGTACTCTCTGGGCAGTCAAAAAGGCTCAGTTGATTCAGCATGTGGATATTAAGCCAGATGATGTCCATATCAACAAGGAAGTTCAACAAGTGATTGATGATGGTACTACCAGCATGAAGGGATATAGAAATGTTGCTTTGTTTGGCGTGGACTCGCGCAATAAAGAACTTGATAAAAATACACGGACAGATGTAATTATGATTGCGTCTATCAATCAAGATACAAAAGAAGTGAAATTGGTATCTGTTTACCGTGATACTTGGCTAAATTTGTCTACAGATAAGTATGGCAAGGCAAATGCTGCCTATGCAAAAGGCGGGGCAAAACAGGCAATTAGTATGCTCAACATGAACCTTGACATGGATATTACAGATTTTGTTACTGTGGGATTTGATGCGGTGATTCATGTGGTAGATGCAGTCGGTGGCGTTGAGATTAATGTGACTGAAGCAGAAATTAAAGACTTGAATAACTATCAGATTTCAATGGTAGGAAAGCAGACAGGATTAAATGCAAAAGGAGAACCCAATTTTGAGGCAAGAGAAGGGATAGATTATACTCCTGTCACGAAACCAGGTTTGCAGACATTGAATGGACTTCAGGCTACGGCATATTCGCGAATTCGTTATGTAGGAGGAGACGGAGCAAGAACAGAAAGACAAAGAACTGTTCTGACACAGATGGCGAAGAAGGCAATGCAGCTAAAACCTGCTACAATTAATGAGATTGCCAATGCTGTGTTTAGTGAGATTGCAACTTCACTTTCCATTCAGGAAATCCTGTCTCTACTTGCAGATATTGCAAGCTATGATATTGGTGAAACGTCAGGTTTTCCTTTTGCAGAGCATGTCAAAATGAATGGGCGTGTGGGAAGCCAGAGCGTTGTTGTGCCAATCGATCTCACAAAGAATGTAACCTTGTTGCATGAATTTTTGTTTGATGAACAGGATTATGTTCCATCAGAAACGGTGAAGGAGTGTAGCCAACGTATTGTGACAGAAACAGGTATTAGTTATAATGGAGAATAGAGGAGCCAATAAGGGACCGTAAAGCCGGTTCCTTATTGTCTTTGTTGTTTTCAGTAGATTCGGAGGGGGATATTTATGCAGTATAGTGTAGATGTCATATTGCTGACTTATCAGCCTACAAAACCAGTTCTTAGGCTAATTAGGGCGTTGGAGGAGCAGACATATCCCGTACGGAAAATTATTATTATGAATACGGAAGAACGATATTTTTATAATCTTTTCTATGGCACAGGTTTTTTAGAAAAGTATAAAAATATAGAAATTCATCATCTTTCGGAAAAGGAATTTGACCACGGAAGGACAAGAGCGAAGGCAGTGCAGTATTCAAAAGCAGATTTTTTTGTCTGTATGACACAAGATGCTCTACCAGTGAACGACCAACTTATTCAAAACTTAGTTCTCGCATTGACTACACAGGATAATATTGCCGCAGCATATGCAAGACAGCTCCCACATCCAGACTGTCGTGAAATTGAGCAGTACACTAGAAGCTTTAATTATCCAGAAAACTCTTTTGTGAAATCTTTGCAGGATGTGGAGCGACTTGGAATAAAGACATTCTTTTGCTCCAATGTATGTGCTGCCTATAACAGAGAAATTTATGAGAATATAGGTGGATTTGTAAAGAAAGCAATCTTTAATGAAGATATGATTTATGCCGGACATGCGGTTAATGCGGGATATTCTATTGCTTATGCAGCGGAAGCATGTGTACAACATTCACACAATTATACTTGTATGCAACAGTTTCGTAGAAATTTTGATTTGGGAGTTTCGCAGGCAGAACACCCAGAAGTATTTGAGGTTGTATCTTCAGAACGAGAAGGAATGAAGCTGGTCCGGGATACTATTCAGCATTTGTGTAAGACAAAACATAGAATATTGATTCCTTATTTGTTTGTATCAAGCGCTTTTAAGTTAATTGGATATCAGTTGGGAAAACACTTTCAGTCGCTTCCGGTTGGCATAACAAAATGGTGCAGTTCCAGCAAGACATATTGGGATTAAAGTGAGAATATTTTATAGGGCAGTAGTGAAAAATGGAGGATAGAATATATGTGTGGAATTGTAGGATATATTGGAAAACATGCAGCGGCGCCAGTTATACTTGAAGGGCTTTCTAAATTGGAATATAGAGGATATGACTCAGCAGGAATGGCTGTTTTTGATGGAGAACGCATTCAGATTAGTAAGTCGGCGGGAAGACTTAAGGTGCTTGAGGAACTGACACATGGCGGTGCTACAATGTCTGGAAACATTGGAATTGGACATACGCGATGGGCGACGCACGGTGCTCCGAGTGATGTAAATTCGCATCCACACTACAATGCTGAGGAGACAATTGCGGTTGTGCATAACGGAATTATTGAGAACTATCTCCCGTTGAAAGAGAAGCTAGTATCAAAAGGATATACGTTTGTGTCAGATACGGATACCGAGGTACTTGCACATTTAATTGATTATTATTATAGAGGAAATCCTTTGGAGGCCATCACAAAGGTAATGCATCGAGTACAAGGGTCTTATGCGCTAGGGATACTATTTGCAGAACATCCTGATCAGATTTTTGCGGTTCGGAAGGATAGTCCATTGATTGTCGGACAGAATGAAGATGGGTGTTTTATCGCGTCAGATGTGCCTGCTATACTAAAGTATACTAGAAAAGTTTATTTTATACAAAATCAGGAAGTAGTTCGTCTTCGCGCTGACCATATGCATTTTTACACAGTGGATGAGGAGGAAATTACAAAAGAACCAGTCACAATTGAGTGGGATGCCAATGCCGCGGAAAAAGGTGGCTATGCACACTTTATGCTAAAAGAAATGTATGAGCAGCCAAAGACGGTGACAGATACATTAAGTCCGCGAATCAAGAATAAGGATATTGTAATTGAAGAGTTGGGAATGACAGATGCGGAAGTTCGAGCTATCAACAAGATTTTTATTGTGGCATGTGGGTCTGCATATCATGCTGGTGTGACCGGAAAATATATTATAGAAGGAATCGCGCGGATTCCGGTGGAGGTCGATGTAGCGAGTGAGTTTCGCTACCGAAGTCCAATTTTGGAAGAGGGTACAATGGTGATTGTGATTAGCCAGTCTGGTGAGACAGCCGACACACTTGCTGCGTTGCGGGAATCACAAAAACTTGGACACAAGGTACTTGGCATTGTCAATGTTGTAGGCAGTTCGATTGCGCGTGAGGCGGATAATGTGATGTATACCTGGGCAGGGCCAGAAATTGCAGTTGCTACCACAAAAGCGTACAGTGCACAATTGATCGCTTTATACTTGCTTGCGATGAAATTTGGAAAGATTCGGGAAAAATTGGATGAGATTGCCTTTGGTAGGATGTTGGAAGATTTAAGACGTCTTCCAGCACAGATAGAGATGCTTTTGTCCAATAAACAGCGGATACAGCGTTTTGCCAACCGTTACATTGGAGCAAAAGATGTGTTTTTTATTGGCCGAGGTATTGATTTTGCGATTTCTATGGAAGGCTCTCTAAAGCTCAAGGAAATTTCCTATATTCACTCTGAAGCATATGCGGCAGGAGAGCTAAAACATGGAACGATATCGCTAATTGAGAAGGGGACACTTGTCGCAGCTGTCGCTACGCAAGATGCACTTTTCCAAAAGACACTTAGCAATATGGTAGAAGTGAAATCAAGAGGTGCATTTGTGCTGGCTGTCACCAACGAGGGAAACACTGAGATTGAGAAGGCTGCGGATTATGTAATTTATATTCCAAGAACAAATCAATTTTTTACCAATTCATTGGCAATAATACCGTTGCAGCTATTTGGATACTATGTAGCAGTAGGAAAAGGCTGTGATGTCGACAAGCCCAGAAATCTTGCAAAATCTGTTACTGTGGAGTGATGAAGGAGGCACTAAGGTATGGGAAAGAAAAATACAATATTTAAAAATATTATGGTGACGTTGGGGTGTACTGCGTTTGCTGGAGCATATGCTTTGGGGGCGAGTTGCCTTGTTAGTAGTATTGCAAATGATGGGATTGCGCGGCCAGCATGGTTGGATAAAGTGGAAATTTGTGTCGACGAAAAGTCGAAATCTACAAGCAGTACAGTAAAACAAACTTCTGATATGATTGGTACAGATGGAAATGTACAAAATGTTATGCCTGTAGGAGCAGGAGTTACAGGGGGCAGAAATGATAGATCTGGTTCCGGGGATATTCTTCAAAAGCCGCGTTTTGAGGAAGAAGATGAAACGGAGACGGAGACCGACATTGAGCAAGAAATAGAGACAGAAGTAGAAACAGAAACGGAGACCGAAAAGGAAACAGAAATCGAGACAGAGACACAGGCTGACGAAGAAACTGAGACAAAACAGTCAAAACGCAAAAATGATGAATCGGAAACCGAGATGGAAGATGAGCACAAGAAAAAGCCATCTGGTGAAGTACGTCATGTTGAGATTGTGGAGCAGGACGCGCTGGTAAATGCTGTTACAGCGGATGTGACAGCTGTGGTTAAGGCGGCTATGCCTTGTGTTGTATCCATTACAAATGAATATACAGCATACGACTTTTGGTATGATGAGGAGTATGATGAGAAAGCAAATGGTTCGGGAATTATTGTTGCTCAGAGTGACGAGGAGATGTTAATCGTAACGAATTATCATGTGATTCAAGATAATAATAATCTGTATGTAAAGTTTATTGATGACAGGGAAGCGACTGCATATGTAAAGGGAACTTCCCCTGAGAATGATCTTGCAATTGTATCGGTATTTTTGGATGAGATGTCTGACAAGACTCTTGACAGCATTGCAATCGCAGCATTTGGAGATTCGGATAGCTTGCAGGTGGGAGAGCCAGCAATCGCGATTGGTAATTCTTTAGGGTATGGGCAATCTGTTACAACTGGTGTCATTAGTGCGTTGAATAGAACGGTGTATGCAGACGACCAAGATACGACAAATCAGGGGTATCTGATTCAGACGGATGCAGCAATTAACCCGGGAAATTCAGGCGGTGCACTTCTCAATGTAAAGGGTGAGGTGATTGGTATCAACTCTAGTAAGATTGCAGATTATGTAATTGAGGGGATGGGATATGCGATTCCGATTACAACAGCACAGCCGATTATTGAGGATTTAATGTTGCGGGAGACAAAGAAAAAAGTTCCTGAGAAAGAACGAGCGTTTCTAGGAGTTGCAGGTACAGATGTCATTGAGGAGGCAACAGAACGATATGCGATGCCAGAAGGAGCATTTGTATCCAATGTGCTCGTTGATACAGCGGCCGACGAAGCAGGTATTCAAAAAGGAGATATTGTTACCTACATAGACGGTGAACGGATAACAGGTATGGATGAACTACAAGGGTTATTGGAATACTATTCTGCAGGAACAGAGATTGAGATCGTATTGATGCGACCGACCAAGGGAGAATACAAGGAAATAACAATCAATGTAAAACTGGGCGCAAAAGAGCAGTAAAAATCACTTAAAAGGAAATGTGAGCGTCGATATGAGAGAACGGAGGGTATGATTTTGGACAATAATTTTGACAATGATAATAATGAAGAAATAGAGGTTATAGACACGACAGAGGACGAAAAGACAGAGAAAACAGAGGAGACAGACAAGGGCGAGAAAGATAGTGAATATGAGGATGTATGTTTTATTTGTCGTCGTCCTGAAAGTAAGACTGGGAAAATGTTTAAGCTTCCAAACCATATTTCTGTTTGTTCGGATTGTATGCACAAGACGATGGACACAGTTAGTCAGTTTGATTATCAAGGAATGTTAAATAATACTACGTTTAATTTTGACAAGAATGATAATAAGGAAGGAAAAAGACGATTTCCGAATATAAGCTTTGTCAATATTGCAGATTTGCAAGGGGAGGGTGGGATTCCAAACCGCCAGAAACTCAAGAAGAAAAAGACAAAAGAGAAAAAAGAGAAAGCAGTATTTAACATTAATGATTTGCCAGCACCACACAGAATCAAAGCGCAGTTGGATGACTTTGTAGTTGGTCAGGACTATGCAAAGAAGGTGATTTCTGTTGCGGTGTACAATCATTATAAACGTGTGACAACAGGCACAATGGATGAGATTGAAATCGAAAAATCAAATATTCTTTTGTTGGGTCCTACCGGTTGCGGTAAAACGTATCTAGTCAAGACACTGGCAAGATTATTGGATGTGCCACTCGCCATCGCAGATGCGACGTCATTGACAGAAGCAGGGTATATCGGTGATGATATTGAGTCTGTAATATCTAAGTTGTTAGCAGCAGCGGAAAATGATGTGGAGAAAGCAGAACAGGGAATTGTATTTATTGATGAGATTGACAAGATTGCCAAGAAGAAAAACACGACTTCGCGCGATGTGAGTGGAGAGTCTGTGCAACAGGGAATGTTAAAGCTTTTGGAAGGTTCTGATGTGGAAGTTCCTGTAGGGGCAAACAGCAAGAATGCGATGGTTCCGCTGACAACAATCAATACGAGAAATATTCTCTTTATCTGTGGAGGTGCATTTCCAGATCTTGAAGATATTATAAAGCGAAGACTTACAAAGCAGTCTTCGATTGGATTTAATGCAGAGCTGAAAGATGCCTTTGACAAGGAGACAAACATTCTTAAAAAAGTGGTGATAGAGGATCTTAAGAAATTTGGAATGATTCCAGAATTTATTGGACGTCTGCCAATTATCTGTCCTATGGATAGTCTTACCAAAGAAAGTTATGTTAAGATTCTAAAAGAGCCCAAAAATGCAATTCTCAAACAGTATCAAAAATTGTTGGAATTGGATGAAGTAAAGTTGAACTTTGATGACAGTGCTCTGGAGGCGATTGCGGAGAAAGCGATGGAACGCGATACAGGTGCACGTGCATTGCGGGCGATTATTGAAGATTTTATGTTGGATATTATGTACGAGATTCCAAAAGATGATAATATTGGCGAAGTGACTATCACAGGGGATTATATTAATGGCACAGGGGGACCTGTGATTGATATCCGAACAGATACAGTGCACACAACAAATCAGATTACACAGTCTTCTGTGCCAGAAGAGCACAAAAAGACAGAAGAGTATAATTTTTATGAGTTTTAAGATTAAAAGAGAGAACAAGAGATGTTTTGTACGACCGCCGAAGTTTCGGAATCGGATGATTATGATGTTATGTGGAGTGATAGTACAGGGATTGGGATTGTCATTGCTTAGGTCCATTAATTTGGGGACAGATCCGTGTTCTTGTCTCACACAAGGTATTACGAAGTTTGTACCACTAAGTTTTGGCACCTGTCAATTATTGTGTCATTTGGTAACATTTTTGTTTGTGATTCGGTATGACCTTGGCATGATTGGCTTTGGAACTATTGGGAATATGTGTTTTTTGGGATATATCTCGGATTTTTTTCGTTGGCTATGGTCCTTGTTACTTCCAGTGGGATTCTTTGAGGCGGCAGGAAATCAGTACATACTGCTGATACCATCGCTTGTAGTGTTTTTGCTTGGAGCAGCAGCATACATGTGTGCAGGACTTGGTTCCTCACCGTATGATGCAATACCATTTATTATCGCGTCACATATGAAGAAATTTTCTTTTAAAATAGTGCGCATGATCTGGGATATTAGTTTTATGACGGTGGGTTTTTTGCTCGGCGGAGATGTCGGTATTGTCACGATTCTGGTGGCCTTTTTCCTTGGTCCAATCATTACATGGATGCAGAAAAAGATGGAGGTACTGATTGCATAAATGACAGAGCTAGAGGAATATTATAATAAATTTAATGAAGAGAAACGATTAAATTCCCGTCATGGACAGGTGGAATATCGTATCTCTATGAAATATATCCACAAATATCTGGATGAGGCTGCACGTATGGTGGGGACAGAGCAGATAAAAGTGCTTGATATCGGCGCAGGAACAGGACGCTATAGTGTGCCGTTGGCAGAGGAAGGTTATGATGTTACTGCGGTTGAGCTTGTAAAGTATAATCTTGGTATTTTAAAAAAGAAAGCAAGCCCTGTCAAAGCGATACAAGGGAACGCCATAAACTTAAAGAAGCTTGCAGATAATAATTTTGATGTCACATTGTTGTTTGGACCAATGTATCATTTATTTGCGTTTGCGGACAAGTTAAAGGCTTTACAGGAAGCCAGACGTGTTACAAAACCAGGTGGCGTGATTCTTGTGGCATATTGTATGAATGAATATAGTGTAATCACGTATGGTTTTAAGGAACGTCACATATTAGATTGTATAAAAGAGGGACGTTTTACAGAGAATTTTCAGACAATTTCTGGACCGAGTGCATTGTATGACTATATGCGCATAGAGGAAATTGACGCGCTGAATCAGGCGGCAAATTTGCAACGAATACAGATTTTGTCTCCTGATGGGCCAGCGAATTATATGAGACCATTTTTAAATCAGCTCAGCGAAGAGGAATTTGAAATGTTTGTTCATTATCAGATGGCTGTCTGCGAGCGCGCTGATTTGATAGGTGCAGGAGCACATACTGTTGATATATTGAGAAACAGCGATTCTAAAAATGAGGAGGGACAATATGGACATTAACCAAGTAACAAAGGAGCTTGACGAGCTTTTTGCACAACAGAAAATAGAGGAAATACCACAGTATTTGGAGTCACATATTGCACAGGCAATCAGCGAGAATGCACAGGATGTACTGTTGACACTCTACAATGAGATTATTGGATTTTACAGAGAGACTGGACAATATGCGCTTTCTATAGAAAATTGTCACAAGGCAGTTGCGCTTATGGATGGGATGGGAATACAGGACACAATCCCTTATGCGACTACTTTATTAAATGCTGCCAATGCACACCGCGCTGCTGGGTTGCTTCAGGAGTCCCTAGACTTATATAATAAAGTAAGACCAATCTATGTAGCACAACTAAATGAGGACGACATGTATTTTGCAAATTTTTACAATAATCTTAGTCTTCTATATCAGGAAATGAAGGACTTTGCTTCAGCAAAAGAACAACTTGTAAATGCGCTTTATATTGTAAATCACAAGTCAGATAAACAGTTTGAGGTGGCGGTTACACAGGCAAATCTTGCCAATACTTGTATTGAACTTGGACAGGATGATGAGGCGAAGGCAAGAGCAGAGGAAGCAATCCGTATTTTTGAAGAGATTGGTGTGGATGATGCACATTATAGTGCTGCATTGTCCGCATTGGGAAGTTTGTATTATATCGACAAGGACTATACAAATGCTTTGAGTGTTATGGAAAAGAGTAGGGATTGTGTAGCAAAATATTTGGGGACAGACAATATCCAGTATCAGCGGCTTAGCGATAACATTCAGATTATAAAGGGTAGACTGGATGAAACTACAACACCAGAATATGTTGCGCAACAGATAGATTCGTCGAGAGAAGAAACAGAAAATTCTGTATTGGAAAATCAAGAATTAGAAGCATCGATTTTGGAGGAAGTTGCATCAGAAAATCAGGCTTTGGAGAATGTGGAACCAGAGACAAAAAGTGTAGAGTCAATAGACATAGAAACAGAAATGACACAGACAGAGACAGGGGCAGAAATTTCTGATGCAGAGAAGGCATATAATGAAGGGATAGAACCAGAAAAAGATCTTTTTGAAAGTGTAATAGAAGATATTATTCGGGAAAGCGAAAAAACAGCTTTGGAGGAAATTGAGAAAGAAGAAGTGTCAGAAGTTGTCGAGGAAATCATAGAGAATCTCACACCAAAAATTACGGGACTAGAATTGTGCCGTCGCTATTATGAGGAGTATGGTCGACCAATGATTGCAGAGAAGTTTGCAGCATATGAATCTTGTATTGCGGTAGGGCTTGTCGGAAAAGGTTCTGACTGTTTTGGTTTTGATGATGTTTTGTCGAGGGATCATGATTTTGGCCCACGTTTTGCTTTGTGGGTCACAAAAGCGGTATATGACGAGATTGGAGAAGCGTTGCAGGCAGAATACGAGAAATTGCCAGCAAGCTTTATGGGCATTGACAGAGTTGAGACATTTCATGGTAAAGACCGCTGCGGGGTTATGGTGATAGAGGAATTTTACAAAAATGTGCTTGGCATCAATCCAGAGGCAATTTTTGGTCAGCAAAAAAAAGACAGTGTATCTGGAAAGGAAAAGATGGATGCAATTAAAAGCTGGCTTGCAGTGCAGGATTATGCACTTGCTGCAGCAGTAAATGGG
The DNA here is from genome assembly GCA_011959805.1 of Lachnospiraceae bacterium. Lineage (GTDB taxonomy): Bacteria > Bacillota > Clostridia > Lachnospirales > Lachnospiraceae > COE1. The sequence continues at coordinate 58,657 of BLMC01000004.1, forward strand.
GAAGTATTCCGCGATGATGAAGGATTATTTACAAAATATAGAGAAATATTGCAAACATATTATCCAAAGGCTGTATGGTATAGAAAAATAGCGCAGACTTGTGCATTGTTTTCCCAGAATGGACAGTATAATCTACCTCGTATGCGCAGACGTGGACAGTTTGTATCTGCAGAACTTGCAAAAGCAGAGTGTGTAAAACAGGCAATGAAATTATTTTATCTGTTAAACAGAAAGTATGCACCACATGATAAATGGCTTTTTAAAGGACTTCCAGAAAATCCGTTAATGACAGTGGATCATGTAGATGTAGCAGAGTTGGTAGAAAAAATTAGTCGACTTCCAGCAGACCAATCACATGAGCAGGAATTAACGATTGCAATCGAGTCACTTGCAGTAATTTTTGCGAATGAACTGGAAAAACAGGATATGGTGGGACAATGTGATTTTTATCTTGATGCTTGCACTAAGGAGTTAATGATAAAAAGCGATGCGCTTCTGACTGCGATTGTGGCCAGTACACCAGTGATAACAGCACTTTCTCTTTCGGTTGCAAAGACGGAGTTTGAGGCATTTGACAAGGTGCAAAATGAGGGAGGTAGAGCTTCTTGCCAGAATAATTGGCCAACGTTCAAGGTGATGCGTATGAGTCAGTACATGACATGGACAGAGGATATGTTGCTTCAGTATTTGTATGAATTTAAAACAAATTTTGAGAATGGCAGAAATATGGTGGAAGAAAAGTATGCCCGCATGATGGAATCCACAGCGCCAGATGAATACGCAGCTTTTGCGGACCAGTTACCGCCGCTCTCAGAGGAAAAGAAAGCTATTATGGAACAAGTTATTGGGCTTCAAGTAAAATGGATGGAGGAATTTGCTGCTGCGTATCCTAATTTGGCGGAAGATGCACGACGCATACACACATCAGAAGATTTGCCAGATGACACTTCCTACGAAACTTATCTAAGAGGAGAACTTAGCACATACTCAGATCGGATGCTCGAAATGTACGGACGATATATTGTAACACATGCGCAGGAAGGCAGGAATGTAGCACGTGAAATTATGGAGAATACAGTCCATTTTTATGGTTATCAAGATTTAGATGCGGCAAATGCTGCAAAATTTAAAGGATGAGGTTCTGGGCGGTTATATCAGATGTGGAATAACTTCCGCCACTATAGACAGTGAGCAACTTATTTGTATCAGTGGCAAGATTCAATCCCCCATCTGGTATGCCTCCAGCAGATTGCAGGAGCACACAAGAATGTATCATGCTGCGCATAATGCGCTGTGCTTCGCAGCAAGAACGCTGATAGTGTTCTTGAATTGATAAATTGGAGGAAAGAAAAGATGAGCAAGATTATTTTAACAGGTGACAGACCCACAGGAAGACTTCATATTGGTCATTATGTTGGTTCGCTTCGCCGTAGGGTAGAATTGCAAAATTCAGGAGAGTACGATAAGATTTATATAATGATTGCAGATGCGCAAGCCCTCACAGACAATATTGAGAATCCAGAGAAAGTCAGACAGAATGTAATTGAGGTGGCGTTGGATTATTTGTCAGTGGGACTTGATCCAACAAAGTCGATACTTTTTATCCAGTCACAGATTTCTGAATTGACAGAACTGACATTTTACTATATGGATTTGGTTACGGTATCAAGATTGCAGCGCAATCCCACCGTCAAAAGTGAGATACAGTTACGTAATTTCGAGACAAGTATTCCTGTAGGTTTTTTCACGTATCCAATCAGTCAAGCAGCGGATATTACATTTTGCAAGGCAAATGTAGTTCCTGTAGGAGAAGACCAATTACCCATGATAGAACAGACAAAAGAGATTGTGCACAAATTCAATTCTGTGTATGCGCCAGATAATCCAGTGCTTGTAGAACCGAAGGCATTAGTCCCAGAGGCAGAGGCGTGTAAACGGCTTCCGGGAACAGATGGGAAAGCGAAGATGAGTAAATCTCTTGGAAATTGTATCTACCTTACAGACAGCGCTGATGAGGTGCGCACCAAGATTATGAGTATGTACACAGATCCGCTGCATTTGCAAGTAAGTGATCCTGGTCATCTTGAGGGTAATACTGTGTTTACGTATCTCGATGCATTTGCGCGCGATGAACATTTTGTGCGTTATTGTCCAGACTATACAAATCTTGATGAGATGAAAGCACATTATACAAAAGGTGGACTGGGCGATGTAAAGGTTAAGAAATTCCTGAATAATATTATGCAGGAGGAGCTTGAGCCAATTCGGAATCGACGTGCGGCATTTGAAAAGGATATTCCTGAGATTTACAATATCCTTAAAAAGGGGTCTGAGGCAGCGCGGGAAGTGGCAGCACAAACATTAGCCGAAGTAAAACATGCTATGAGAATTGATTATTTTGAGGATATGGAATTGATTCAGGCGCAGAGTACACGATATCAAGAAGTATAAATTTATAAAGACATTTCTATTAAACTGATTTCCAAAAGTTAGGCTAAGAACCTAGCAATTGGGGTCAGTTTTTTTATGTACATAGTTACCTAGAAGAAAAATGTCGGCTAAGATTTCTCTAATGGATTTCAGGTATAAATCACTGGATTTCAAGAAAGACTATATTTGATGGAGAAAAAAGAAACAGATAGGAGGAAGTTAAGTGGAAAAGAATACATCAAAGAATGAAGCACTTGGAACATCGAGTATTGCGTATGGAAATCCAGTTCTAATTATGGGAAGTGGATCGATTGTAGGACAGATGGAGAATGAAGGACCGCTTGCAGGAAGTTTTGACAAAGTAAGTGACGATAAGAATGACATGTTTGGAGAAGATTCTTGGGAGAAAGCGGAGAGTGCACTTCAAAAGGAGGCGGTAGCACTCACTTTGTCAAAAACGGGTGCGGAGACAGGCGATATCCGCTATTTGTATGCAGGTGATTTGCTTGGCCAAAACATAGCAAGTTCTTTTGGGTTAGTAGATTATAATATTCCGCTGTTTGGATTGTATGGTGCGTGTTCTACTTGTGGGGAGTCGCTTTGCTTGGGAAGCATGAGTGTTGCAGCTGGCTATGCCAACCGGGTTATCAGTTTGACTTCAAGTCATTTTGCAAGTGCGCAAAAGGAATTTCGATATCCGCTGGAATACGGCGGACAGCGACCACTTTATGCGTCGTGGACTGTGACAGGAAGCGCTGGATTTTTGCTGCAAAATATTAGTGCATCGGGAAGATCTGTATCCGGCCGACCAATTAAGAATGAATATGAGGGCAAATATCAGAACAAAATTGGGATTACAGGCGTGACAGTAGGACGGATAGAAGACTTTGGCATTAAGGATTCCTTTAATATGGGGTGTGCGATGGCACCCGCTGCCGCATGGACAATTGCTGGCAATTTAAAAGATTTTGGCAGAAAACCCCAAGATTACGATGCTATTTTTACGGGAGATTTAGGAAGTGTCGGGCAGCAAGCATTGTTTGAGCTATTGTTACAAGAAGATATTGACATTCGTGACAGGCATTATGATTGTGGTCTAATCATTTACGATACAGATAAGCAAGATGTGCACGCGGGGGGAAGTGGTTGTGGCTGTTCTGCTGTTGTGCTTTCAGCGCATATTCTTCCTAGACTTGCAAAAGGAGAATGGAAACGGATTTTATTTGTACCGACAGGAGCGTTGCTCAATAAGACTTCCTTTAATGAAGGACAGAATGTTCCAGGAATTGCGCATGGTGTAGTGATAGAAGCACTTTCTAAGTAATACGAACAAAATTTTCTGACTATTTTTCCTTAAACCTAGAAAAAGATGGAAAATATATTAAATTGCGTATTTTGTTCAAATAATTAAGAAAATAACCTAAATTTTTTTGTAAAAAGTTCGATATATTATACAAGGGCAGTTAACGTAATTGTTCCCATTGAATTTTTTTACAAATAATTTTGTGTAGTGTGGGTGGAGATAGCAGTAAATTTTGTACACAAAGTTCACTATCTTAATCAATGCGTGAGCAATACCAGTTAACATAGATTAATGCCATAAGGAAGCACCATAAGTTACAGACAGAATAATTATCTTAGCATAACTGTGTGAAAATAAGGGGTATTCAACACAGTATATAAGGGAAAGGAGCATCTATGGAGGTTCGGAGCGCAAATATCACCCTGACAAACAGGGCAGCAGTAGCAATTGACAACTCTGGCTCAAATGGAAAGGAACAGCAACATGCGATGAAGGTAAACAGTGTTGTTCCCGAAGAGAAACAAGAACTCGATGACGAGTCAGTTATGTTATCGATATCGGCAGCAGGACTGAAAAGAAGTTTACAGTTGGAGAAGCAGACAGAGAAGGAGACTGTAGCAGAGGAAGCATTTTCAGGCGAGGCGCAGCTTGAGGACATGATGAAGAAGATGGAAGGACTTTCAAGTCAGGTTATCAACGGACATTTTTCAATTTCCGATAGACTAAATTTTAATTCTGAGATTGAGAAGCTCACCAATGAAATTAATCGGTTGAATGGAGACAGTGTGGTTGTATCAAAAAATAACTGTATGCAACTGTCACAAAGAATATCAGATTTGACTCGCAATATCAGCGCTGCAGCGGTTTACCGTAACAGTGCGCGCACGGTGTTTATGGTGAACTCAAAACAGCCAGTAAAACCGACAAATACAAGAGTGGATATTACATTATAAAAAAGATGTAGATATTGGCATCTATATATTGTTATGATTTGCGAATCGAGTAGGGGAAAATTTTTTCCTACTCGATTAATTTTTTAAAAAAATTGAGTTGCAGTGGATAGGACTATTTTTAGTCCCATAATAATAATTGTGCAAAAATATGTAGATAAGATTGTGGATTTTTTATATAAATTCCTATATAAAATCGATAAGATTTCCTTGACTTTTTTCCTATCCTGGCACAAGATGATATAGAAGGAAGTGATTTGATGCGTAGGATGGATTTTAAGATGGAACGTCCTGGTCAGGTAAAGGTAGGTGACGTGGTTACAATTACGGAAGGGGTTCTGCCAAGCAATTATTACTATATCATCAATCCCGCTGTTGCCATGTCGGGAAATATTCCTTTTCGGGACAGGCTTCAGTCAAAAAGTGGTACAGTGATTTCCGTGGAGGAGAATACAAGAGGCTATTATGTTATTGTAGAATTTGAGGAAGAAGAGGTATAAAGGAGGAGATTCTTATGAAAAAAATTAGTACAGATAAGGCACCAGCAGCGATTGGTCCATATTCACAGGCAGTTCTTGCAGGAGATTTTTTGTATGCGTCTGGCCAAATTCCCATTAATCCTGAGACTGGGAATGTGGAGGCAAACGATATTACGGCGCAGGCGGAGCAATCTATGAAAAATGTAGGCGCAATTTTAGATGCAGCAAATACTGATTATGACCACGTAGTAAAGACCACTTGTTTTCTGGCAGATATTGCTGACTTTGCAGCGTTTAATGAAGTGTATGCAAAATACTTTACTGAGAAACCAGCAAGAAGCTGTGTTGCAGTAAAAGATTTGCCCAAAAATGTACTCTGTGAAGTTGAGGTGGTTGCATATCTTGGAGACTAAATGGCAGCTAGGGGTGAGACATTTGAAGGCAAAAAATATTGTATTGATTGGAATGCCTGGAGCAGGAAAGAGTTCGATTGGCGTGGTGCTTGCAAAGAATATGGGGATGTCCTTTGTGGATTCAGATCTTGTAATACAGGAGCAAGAGGGGAAAAAACTTCATGAATTGATAGAAGAACATGGTCTGGAGGGATTTTTAGCGATTGAGGGCAAAGTAAATTCCACTTTGCATCCTAAGACAGCAGTCATTGCGACTGGCGGTAGTGCAGTTTATAGCAAGCAGGCGATGGAGCATCTGCGCAGTATTGCAATGGTTGTTTATTTGAGACTGCCCTATGAGAGTATTCAGGAGCGTCTGGGAGATTTGACAGAGCGCGGTGTTGTTCTTAGAGAAGGTTTGACACTGCGTGGATTGTACGAGGAGCGAGTGCCATTATATGAACAATATGCCAATATGACAGTGGACTGTGAAAATAAAAATATTCGTGAGATTGTCACAGAATTGTCAAAACGGTTAAAATAAACATGTTGTCAGGAAGACTAAAAAACCCTGTCCATATCTGCAAATGCAGAGGAACAGGGTTTTTGAATTTGACTAAGAAAAGATTACCGCATCAGTTCGGCCATCTCATCAATTAGGCTGTCAAATAATTTTAGCGCTTCTTCGACTGGTTTCTTTGTGGACATATCGACACCAGCATCTTTTAGGATTGATACAGGGTCTTTAGAACATCCAGCGCTTAAGAAGCATTCTTTGTATGCTTTTACAGCAGGTGCACCCTCTTTCAAGATTTTTTGGGACAGTGCAATCGCAGCAGAAAATCCTGTAGCATACTGATAGACATAGAAGTTGTAGAAGAAGTGTGGAATGCGTGCCCACTCCAAATCAATTTTTGCATCGTGTACAATATCTTTGCCAAAATACAAATCAATCAGGTCGTGATAGACTCTACAAGCAGATTCAGAGTTGATACTCTCGCCATTTTGTATCATTTGACTCATCTTTAACTCAAATTCTGCGAACATTGTCTGGCGGTAAAGAGTTGTCCGAAACTGCTCAAGGAAATAATTAATCAGATATGCGCGCTCTTTTTTGTCAGTAGTCTTTTTTAGCAAATGTTGCATTAGTAGCGCTTCATTGCAAGTGGAGGCAACCTCTGCCACAAAGATTACATAGTCTGAATCCACGACAGGTTGATTCTTGTTGGAGAGATAGGAGTGTAACGCATGTCCCATTTCATGGACGGCTGTAAATTCGCTGTCGAGATTATTTTTGTAGTTTAACAGGATATAAGGATGAATACGACAGCCGCTAGAATACGCACCGCTGCGTTTACCAGTATTTTCATAGATATCAATCCAACGATTTTGAAATCCTTCGTCGAGGAGTGCGACATAATCTTCTCCAAGAACAGTGAGGGCTTCACGAATATTTTCTTTGGTTTCTGCAAATGAAATCTTGCGTTCAGCGTTTGATACCATGGGTACATACAAATCATACATATGCAGTTCGTCTACTTTCAATAGTTTCTTTCTAAGACGCACATACTTGTACATAGATTCCATATTTTCGTGTACAGCATCAATCAAATTATAGTAGACTTGCGCATCCACATTGGTATGGTCGAGCGCGGCTTCCAAAGGACTATTGTACTTGCGCATTTTCGCAAAGAAATTGAGTTGTTTCATCTGTGCAGATAAGATTGCGGCGGAAGTATTTTTATGCTCATCATAGGCCTTGTATAGCGATTCAAACGCATCTTTTCTGACATTTCTGTCATAATTTTGCATTAGAGGAATAAAGCTTGCATGGGTTACTGCAAGACGGTTTCCTTCAATGTCTGTCACAGATTCATAGGTCATATCTGCGTCGTTTAACAGGCCAAAGATATCTTCTGGCGATTGCGCAAGGTCTCCGGCTGCAGCGAGGATTTTCTCTTCGGAATCACTTAGAATATGTGCTTTTTTCCTAAGGATATCATTTAGACATCTTCTGTACGTAGAAAGTTCAGGTTGCTTTTTATAAAATGTGTTTAGAGTGTCGTCAGGAATTTCAAGGATTTCAGGTTCAGCGAATGAGAATGCAGAGGAAATTTCTACATAGACGTTCATTGTCTGGTCTTTGTAGCCTTGATAAGTCGTATTTTTTGTGTCTTCATCTGCCTTTCGCAGTGAATAGTTTGCAAACTTGTCAATCATCACAAAAATCTCATCTTGCAGTTTTAAAAAGTCAAGCAGACTGTCTGCATTTTTGCCAAGCTTTCCACGAAAAGATTCAACCTGCGGAAGCAGTCCTTTAATCTTTTCCAAATCCTTTTTCCAATCTTCATCACTTGCATACAAGTCCTCTAAAGCCCAAGTGTATTCTTTAGGCACATCACTGCGTTTTTCAAAACTTTCAGTTTTGGTTTGCTCGTTGTTCATTTTATTGTTCTCCTTTATATATTCGTAAATCTTTCCTATAATAGTCTACCATTTTATCTGTCATTATGCTAGACTATTATGAAGAGAAATTATAAATAAGAATTACTAGGCTACTGTTCACACAGGACTTAGCATTTGCTGCTAAGTTCGTACAGAAACGTATATGCAGCAAGTAAAAATCCATTTGCGAAGCAAATTTTGCATGGATTTCTACCTGTTACTGGAACGGAGTGAACAGTAACATTACTGGTGTTATCTTTCAATACTTTTGCTGAGGAATGAACAATAACCAAGGAGGCAGAAAATGGGATTACAATTTTATATTGGCGCATCTGGTTCGGGTAAGAGCTTTCAACTTTATAATTATATTATTCAAGAATCAATGGCAAACCCGCATGTCAATTATCTGGTGGTTGTGCCTGATCAGTTTACAATGCAGACACAACTTGAGATGGTAAGACGTCACCCAAACAAAGGAATTATGAATATTGATGTGCTTAGTTTTGGAAGAATGTCCCACCGCATCTTTGAGGAGGTAGGCGGTAATAATAGGCCTGTGCTTGACGATACTGGAAAAAGTTTGGTACTGCGGCGTGTAGCAGCAGGACTTGAGAATGAGCTTGGTGTTATGAAGCGCAATATTCGGAAACCTGGTTATATCAGCGAGGTCAAATCAGCATTGTCAGAATTTATGCAGTATGGTATAGGCATAAAAGAAGTAGAGAAACTATGCGAATATGCTTCCAAAAGAAATGTACTTGCCTATAAATTAAAAGATTTACATTTATTATATGAAGGGTTTCTAAATTATATTAACGACCGTTATATTACCACAGAAGAAACATTAGATATTCTTAGAAAAGTGCTGCCACGGTCTAAAGTTGTGAAGGGCAGTGTGATTGTTTTTGATGGGTTTACTGGTTTTACACCTGTACAGTACAATGTTATACAGGAGTTAATGTTACAAGCACAGGAAATAATTGTGACTGTGACAATGGGGGTAGAGGAGAATGCTTATCTACAGGATGGAGAACAGAAGCTTTTTTACCTGAGTAAGAAGACAATACATGACCTGGACCGGCTCTGCCGCGAAGCGGGTGTTCGGCGGGAGAAGGATGCGCGCATAACAGATGCGGTGGTTCATCGCTATCAGGAAAATCCTGGACTATCACATCTTGAGCGCACACTTTTCCGATATCCGGCACAAGAATATAAAGGAAAACAGGAGAGCATCCATATTTTTGAGGCATCTACACCCAAGGAGGAGTTGCGACAGGTCTGTTTAGAAATTCGCAGACTTGTGCGAGAGAAAGATTACTGTTATCGCGATATTGCTGTAATAACAGGAGACTTAGAACGATATGGTTTTCTGGCGCAAGAAATGTTTAACCGCTTTGCGATTCCATATTTTTTGGACCAGACAAACAAGTTGGTGTTAAATCCGTTTATTGAATTTATCCGAAGCGCATTACTGGTAGTTATACAAGAATATTCTTATGAGGCAATGTTTCATTTTTTGCGTTGTGGTATGGCAGGTGTGACACCCGATGAGACTGATAAACTGGAAAATTATTGTCTTACTATGGGAATACGCGGCAAAAAGGCTTGGCATAAGAAATTTGCTCGGCGTGCAAAAAAACAGGATGAAACTGCACCAGCACTTGAGGAGTTAAACGCGGTGCGAGAAAAAGTCGTTGCAATGTTAGAGCCGCTAGTACAAAAAAAGTCAGAAAAGAAAGCAACAGGAAAAGAGCTTGTAAAAGCATTGTATGATTTTATTGTCAACGCATCAATTGAAGAAAAACTAATTGAATACGAACAGTATTTTACAGAGCAGGGAGATTCTGTAAAAGCAAAGGAATACGCTCAAATTTATCGGCTGGTTATGGAATTGTTGGAGCAGATTTGTGGTCTTTTGGGTGAGGAAGAGCTAGAGATTAAAGAGTTTGCAGATATTTTGGACGCAGGTTTTGCCGAGATTAAAGTAGGGACAATTCCGCAGAATGTGGATAAGGTTGTGATTGGAGATATTGAACGAACTCGTCTGTATGAAGTAAAAACACTATTTTTTATTGGAGTGAATGACGGAATTATACCAAAGAATAGCGGAACAGGAGGAATTATTTCTGATATTGACCGAGAATTTTTACAGGAGTCCGAGTACGAACTTGCGCCGACACCACGGCAACAGATGTATATACAGCGGTTGTATCTTTATCTTACGATGACTAAACCAACAGAGTATTTGTATTTGTCTTATGCAAAAGCGGATAATGAAGGAAAAAGTATTCGTCCAGCGTATTTAATAAATACAGTCACAAAATTGTTTCCAGACATTGTAATTGCGCAGCCACAGTTACGTCCTATACAAGAACAGATGGAATCGCCAGCGGATACGCTTACATATTTAGTTGAGTTGTTGCGGCGTTATGCCGCAGATGAGATTGGAGAGGAAAGACTGTTTTTTATGACACTTTATGACACTTATGTCAGAAACGAGCGATATGTACCTATTTTGGAACAGATGAAAAAGGCTGCTTTTTCCTATCTGTCCAATGCAAATAAAAATAGGATTCCTAGAGAACTCGCAAGACTTTTGTATGGACAGGTTTTAAAAAATAGTATCAGTCGTCTTGAAAAATTTGCCTCTTGTTCCTACGCACATTTTCTTCAATATGGTTTGAGTCTTGAAGAGCGCGATAAATATAGTTTTGAGAGTGTGGACATGGGAAATATATTTCATGCAGTCTTAGAAAACTTTTCGGAAAAGCTTGTCGAGGAAGGATATACATGGTTTGATTTTCCCAAAGAAGCAGGTGAGCAGATTGTCGGTGCATGTCTTGAAGAATATGCTGTGTCCTACGGTGAGACAATTTTATACAGCAGTAAACGCAACGAATACATGATTAATAGGATGCAAAGAATCTTGAATCGGACAGTGCAGACTTTACAATATCAGTTACAAAAGGGCGCATTTACGCCGGAGAACTTTGAACTTTCTTTTCAGATGACGTCAGATCTCAACGCGGTTAATATTTCGCTTTCTGAGGAGGAACGGATGCAGTTGATTGGACGAATAGACCGTGTAGATACTTGCCAACAGGATGACAAATTGTATGTCAAGATAATAGATTATAAGTCTGGCAATCGGAAATTTGACCTTGCCGCGTTATACTATGGACTTCAGTTACAGCTTGTCGTTTATATGAATGCGGCGGTGGAGGTGTTAAACAAAAAAAATCAAAAGGAAAACAATGACATGCATGTCATTCCAGCAGCGATGCTTTACTATCATGTGAGTGATCCTATGGCTGAGACAGAAAAAGGGAATCCAGATCCTTCTGAAATTGAAGCAGCGATACGCGAAGAGTTGAAAATGACAGGTATGGTGAGTGATAACGAAGAGATTATTAAGCTTCTTGACAAAGATTTTGAGACAAAATCATCAGTTATCCCAGTGACCAAAAAGAATGATGGTAGCTTTACAAAGGCTTCTTCGGTGTTGTCCGACAAAGATTTTGAGACGGTATCTACGTATGTGAATCATAAGATAAAGGAACTTGGCGTGTCAATACTAGATGGTGATATTGGATTGAATCCATATGAGCAAAAAGATGTAGATGCCTGTGTTTACTGCGATTACAAAAGTGTCTGTGGATTTGATAAAAAACTTGGCGCAAAGTTGGTTCGACATCTTGAGGATATGGATCAGGAATATGCAATGAAACGCATTAAGCAGAGTCTTGGCATGGAAGATAAGGAAGGGGGAACACAGTAGATGGCAATGAATTTTACACCGGACCAACAGCGGGTAATTGATACTAGAAACTGTAATATTTTAGTATCGGCTGCTGCTGGGAGTGGAAAAACAGCAGTTCTGGTAGAACGTATTATTCAGAAGATAACAGACGATAGTCATCCTGTTGATATTGACCGCCTTTTGATTGTGACATTTACCGCGGCGGCGGCGGCGCAGATGCGGGAGCGTATCAGTAAGGCAGTGTCCCAGAAATTGGAGGAACATCCAGAAAGTGAACATCTTCAGAAACAGTCCTCACTAATACACAATGCTCAGATTACAACAATTGACTCTTTTTGTCTGTTTGTAATTCGCAATAACTTTAATGAAATTGGATTGGACCCAGCGTTTCGCGTTGCGGATGAGAGTGAGGTTAGATTGCTTGAGGCAGATGTGATGGGCAAACTTTTGGAGGAGGCACATACAGACCCAACAGAGCGTTTTCTGCATTTTATTGAATGTTACAGCACAGGGACAAATGAGAAGAAAATAGAGGAGGCTATATTAAGACTCTATCATTTTTCAATGAGTTATCCATTTCCAGAGCAGTGGTTAATGGAGCGATTGGAAGATTATCGAATTGAAGATATCAGCGAGCTTTCTGATAAAAAGTGGTTTCAATGCGCGTTGACCTATATTCGTACAATTTTGCAGGAATGTAGAAATCGATTGCATCAGGCGTTGGAAATTGCAGATGGCGTGGGAGGACCAATCCAGTATAGGGAGAATCTCATATCGGATATTTTACTGATTGAGAAGCTTCAGAGTGCCTCGGACTACAATGAATTGCATGGCTTGTTTACCTATTGTGCTTTTACGCGCCTTTCTGGAAAAAAGACAGAAGGTGTAGACCCTGTCTTGAAGGAAATGGTGAAAGCGATACGCGATGAAGTAAAAAAGAATATTGCAGACCTTAAAAAGTTTTTATTTCAAATCTCAGTAGAAAATACTTTGCGCGATATGATTTCCTGTCAGGAATCTGTAGAGGAGTTGGTATTTCTTACGCTTACGTTTAAGAAAATGCTTGATCAATTAAAACGTGATCGAAATGTGATTGATTTTTCTGATATGGAACATTTTGCTTTGCAAATTTTATTAAGACAGGATGAAAATGGGAAAATCATTCCCGCAAATACCGCGCTTGAATTGCAGGATTACTTTGAAGAGATTATGATTGATGAGTATCAAGATTCCAACGAAGTGCAAGAATTATTGCTAAAATGCATTTCTGGGGAGGATAAGGGGCGCTATAATCGATTTATGGTGGGGGATGTCAAACAGAGTATCTATAAATTTCGTCTGGCAAGACCAGAGATTTTTATGGAAAAATATGACACATATGTCATAAATGATAACAGTAGCAAAAAGGTCAGAATTGATTTAAGTATGAATTTTAGAAGCCGAAGGGAAGTGACAGATGCAACAAATTTTATTTGTAGCCAGCTCATGACAGCGAGCGTTGGAAATGTAGAGTACGACGATAGAGCGGCGCTGTATGTGGGGGCTTCCTATCCAGAGACAAGGCATGAAGACAAGCAGAATATTTATCAGACAGAGTTATTGATTGCTACACCAGATTCTCTTTTGATTCAAGAGGATGCAGAAAAAACACAGAAGTATTCCGAGAAAGAAATCGAGGCAGTAATGGTTGCAGAACGCATTCAACAGATGGTTGGAAAATTTCCAATTACAGATGCGGCAACGGGAGCTGTTCGGACAGCTAAATATTCTGATATTGTACTTTTGTTTCGGGCGACAGCAGGTTGGGATGAAGATTTTCGCAGAATTTTGTCTGAGCAAGGTATTCCAGTGTATGTCACCAGTAGAGCAGGGTATTTTGAGACTTTAGAGATACAAGGGATTGTGAATTTTTTGCGTGTGCTGGACAATCCATTGCAAGATATTCCACTTTTTGGAGTATTAAAACTGCCATTTTTTGATTTTACAGAGACAGATATTACGTATATTCGGTGTTTTGCAAGAGATTTTCTGGAACGACAGCAGCAACAAGAAAATAGTACAGAAAAACAGCATAAAAAACTTTTTCTATATGAACAAATTCAACTGTACTACAATTGTGTATACCAATCAAAAACGGCATCAATCGGTGCGGAGTCTGAGAAAGACATCTGTGTAGAGAACAAAATAAGTCAGATAAAGCTAGAGCAATTTTTTAAAATGATTGTGGAGTATCGCAGAAAAGTCGCATATACACCAATCAAGGAGCTTTTACAGCAACTGATTGCGGAGACCTCCTACGACGCTTATGTGGGTTCTATGCCGGGTGGCGATCAGCGAATGGCGAATATTGAATTGTTGCTGGAAAAGGCGGGAGCGTTTCAGAATACAAGTTTTTACGGATTGTTTCATTTTATTCGATATTTGGAGACCATGCAAGAGCAGGATGTGGATTTTGGCGAGGCAAATATTTTTGATGAGAGTGCAGATGTTGTGCGTATTATGACAATTCATAAAAGCAAAGGACTCGAGTTTCCAATTTGTTTTGTTTGTGGATTGTCTAAACAGTTTAATCAGATGGATATGCGCAAAAGTATTCTGATGGATGTGGAGCTTGGTGTCGGTGTGGATTATATTGATCCAACATTGCGCTTGAAGCGAAAGACCCTGCGCAAAAATGTAGTGGTTCAGCGTATGAAAGAGGATACCCGCGGTGAAGATTTAAGAGTGTTATATGTAGCGCTTACAAGAGCGAAAGAGAAATTAATTCTTACGGGATATATCAATGATTTTGATAAAAAGCTTGCCAACAATGTATATTTGACAATGGAATCCGCCAAGAAGTTGCCATATTCTGTAATGATGGGGGCAAATTCTTACATGGATATGATATTTGCGGCATTGATACGTCATGTTTGTATGAAAGAATTATTGGAGGAGCGTGGATTTGAGTATATAAAATGTTCGCTGCCTTATAGGGAGATTCCTATTCAAGTTACATTATATCAGGAGGCCGAAAGCCAGGCAGAAAGGATAAGAACACAACTGAAGGAGCAGGGAAGATCAATTGCTTTGGAGGAAGAACTTTCCAAAACATCGGCATATTTGGATGTAGAACTAAAGACAATACTTGATGAGAAGCTGCACTATGTATATCCACATGCTGATTTAGAGGGATTGACAGTTAAAACAACAGTTTCGGAGTTGAAAAAAGCGTCCTATAAGGAGATTCTCACAGAATCAACAGAACTTGTAACATTGCCAAGAGAAAGTTATATTCCAAGTTTTATCCTTGAAGAAGCAGAACAGATAACAACAGATACAGAAACGGATGTGACACATGAAAGTACACAGCCAAAAAAAGTATTATCAGGGATTCAGTATGGTACAGCAGTGCACAAAATTATGGAATTAATCTCTTTCTCTGAAAAGCTTAGCACAGATAACAAATATTTTTATACTGCGTTAAAGAGTGAGCAGCAACAATGGATTGCAGAAGGCATTGTCACAGCAGAAGAGCTTGCGTGTGTTAGCATCAACAGAATTAAAACTTTTTTTCAGTCTGATTTGTCTCAGCGTATGATTGCTGCAAATACGCGCAACGAGCTCTTTAAAGAACAACCTTTTGTGCTCGGAATTGGTGCAGATGAGTTAAATCCAGATTTTCCAAGCACAGAAACGGTATTGATTCAAGGTGTAATTGATGTGTTTTTTTATGAAAATGATGAGCTTGTGCTTGCCGATTACAAGACAGATAAGGTAAGCTGTAAGGAAGAATTGGTATTGCGATATCAGGACCAATTAAATTATTATCAGAGGGCACTTGAGCAGATTACAGGAAAGAGAGTGAAGGAACGATATTTGTATTCGTTTTATTTACAGGAGGCGATTCATGTTTAAGCCTATTTTATTTGACTTGGACGGCACATTGTGCTGTATTGAATAAAAAATGAATGGAGAGTTTGATGAGCACGAAAAATGCAAGAAGACAAATAAAAAGAATTCCGAAACGAACGACACTGTTACAAAAATTAGCATATATTGTAAGACCATTTGTTGTTTATATGTTAGTAAAGACCGCTGCAATGCTCTTTCTAGCGATTGCGATTCCAGCATTTCCCATCGCAGGGATTGCTATGTGGGTAGAGCACAATGTACTTTTGCTTAACGCTGTGGTAAATGGTGTGGCAAGTCTGATAGCCGTGGGGGTTTTGCTAAAGGACTTTTTAATCGAGGCCAGCACAATAGGAGAGATCGATATTGATAAGGGAGTATTTACACAGTTTCTTACTTTTATAAAAATGGATTTATTAGAAAAAAAGACAGCACATAAAATAATGCGGTTGGCATTGTGCATTCTTCTTGGAATTACGGCCTCGCTGGCATTGAACATAGGGATTGAGCTAGCAGCACAAGTGTTTCCATCTGACAAAAATATGTTTGGTTCAGAACGTTATGAGACGGTAGAATCTATACAATATTCTGTATCTATAGGACTAGGGATTGTGCTGTATGGGATTATTTCTCCGATTGTGGAAGAGATTGTATTTCGCGGTGTTCTCTATAATCGAATTAGAAAATTTTATAGCATGAAATTGGCAGTTGTTTTTTCGGCACTTTTATTTGGTTTCTTTCATGCAAATCTGCCACAATTTTTATATGGAACGTTAATGGGGGGATTGATGGCAGTGTGTTATGGGTATATTGGGTGTTTTGCTGCGCCAGTCTTGATGCATATGTCTGCCAATCTTTTTATTTTTTTAGTGTCAGGATTTACAGAATGGACATCGTTTCTAATGACGCCTGTCTGGTGTGTTTTTTTTACTCTTGTTTCAATTGGGATTCTTTTATTTCAAATAAAATATTCGGATTAACAAATTTGCGTTTGACAGAAATGTAAAAGGCATAGAGTGAGTAGGGGAAAATTCCCCTACTCACTCTTTTAGCGTGCCATTAGCTCAATAATTTCTCCAATATACATTGTGTGCAAATTGCCATCCTTGTACCATTTGGCAATCTCAGGCGAGAGAAAGGTTTCCTCTGTCAGTCGAATTGCGGCTAGTTTATGACACAGAAACACAAAATTACCCTCATCAATAAAAGGGATGGAAAGTTTATAATTCCATGTAAGTCCGGCCTCAGCAACCTTGTCAGAATTGCGCCCGGAGTGGGAACCGCAATAGTTTAGGGCTTTCTTATATTCTTTGCCCATAAAGGATATTGAGAAAAATTCTCCGGCATCGAGAAATTCTTTGGTGTACCTTGAATCTCGGACGAACACAAAGGCAACATTTTTTCCCCATAACACACCGATGCCTCCCCAAGCAATTGTCATAGTATTTGCCTTTTGTTTGGTGCCAGCAGATACCAGCGCCCAGTCTTTTCCAATTGTCTCAAATGGATTTAGCTCCAGATCATCTACTGGAATTGGTTGAAAAACATGCATAATAAATTCTCCTTTTACATTTAATCCATGTTTTATTATTATAGCGCGTTCTGTGAAAAATGTCACGGATGAAATTTTAAAGTCTTTTCTGTTTGGGCGTCTAATCCTTGAAATTGCTTTTGATGGTTTGACGCTTTTCAAGCACGATACCGTTTTCAAAATTGTAATGTTTTCTTTTCTTTTGTTTTTATCGAAAAAATAGGTGTACCAGATTATTTTATGGTCAATGTGATAAAAAATGTACAAAAGAAAGGGATAGGATGCTATGGGAAGACATGGAGAAAACATTAGAAAGAGAAAAGATGGGCGATGGGAAGGGCGGTATTTGGTATATGATAGGGAACGAGACAAAAAGGTTTATCGTTCAGTCTATGCGCGTTCTTACGATGCTGTGCATGAAAAGTTGAAGAACAAAAAGAACCAGACGCAAAATTTGTGCAATGAGCATATAAGAAATCAATGTAAAATTTCACCGAACGATGTGAATTTAGATGCGATTGTGCAGGAATGGCTTACGGAGATAATGGAGAAAAAGAAGCGTTCAACATATATAAAATATCAACTAATTTATCAGAAACATATCAAAAAGATTTTTCAGGATGCTGTGTTGTCAGAGCTGACAAACACAGAGGTCAGAGAAAGAATTTCAGAACAATATTCTGACAGCGTTTATAAAAGTATCTATTGTATTTTAAATCAAATATTGAAATTTGCATCAGAACGATATAATATTATGATGCCCTATCTTAAAAAGTCAGTTTCAGATGGAAAGAACTTACCTGTTAAAGCTCTCGCTAAAAGTGAGCAGAAAAAGTTGATAGATGTGCTCTATAAAGAGATGGATTGTTTTAAGATGGCGGTGTTGATGTGTTTGTTTACAGGACTTCGGCTGGGAGAGCTTTGTGCATTGAAATGGATGGATATTGATTTTGAGAATAAACTTTTGATTGTCAATCGAACAGTACAACGTCTTTATGTTGAAGGATATCGAACGAAGACAGTTCTGACAGAAACAACACCCAAAAGTGCCTGTTCTAAGCGTGAAATTCCATTGTCGGACCAAGCATTAACACTATTTGTTAAATTTCAAAATAATAAAGAATATGTATTTGGCGGAGAAAAACCACTAGAACCCAAAAGTTTACAGAATCATTTTAAAAAAATATTAAAAGAAGCAGAAATTTCTGATAAAAATTTCCATATTTTACGTCATACCTTTTCAACAAATTGCATTGAGGGGGGAACTGACGTAAAAAGTTTAAGTGAAATGTTGGGTCATTCTAATGTACAGATTACATTAAACCGTTATGTGCATCCGTCGATGGAAACAAAAAGACAATATATAAACAATCTATCAAAAATATATTATTCGGTGTACTAGAATATGTCCTTGACAAGTATTTAATCATATTGTTGGAAACTGACCATTATGACGCGACCATTGATTTGATTTTTCTCGATATTCAGATGAAATTAGCAAATGGTTTGCGCACTGCGGAGCGAATTCGACAGATGGATATTTTTTTAACAACACTTATGTAGTGCGCGCTGGAAGGTTACAAATGTCAGGCAACAAATTATGTTATCAAGCCGATGAAGCATGTCCGATTGAAAGCGGAGATTGACCAGTGGCGCAAACGTAGCAAGAAACATGACAATCCCGTAATTGTAGTTGCCAATGATTCTGGAAAATATAAGATATTTTTGAATACAATGCAATATGTGGAGACATTTAACTGCAATTTGCTGTTGCACACAAAACAAGGGAAGATTATTTGTTATAGGAGTATGAAAGAATTGAAGCAAGAGCTGGCAGCGCATGGATTTGTGCGTTGCCATACCAGTTACATTGTGAACTTGTTTTTTGTGAAAGGGTTAATAAGTTAGAGATTACACTGGTCACTGGATAGATAACCCCAATCAGTCAGCCCAAGCGCAAGCAATTTATGGAGCAGCTAACGGAATATTGAGGGATTTCCTATGATACGATTTATGGAGATTTGCAGCGATATATTAGCTTATGGATATGTGTTTGTCTTTCTGTGTATGATTTGTACTTTTTTCCAATGTCCTCTATGGTCTGTTTGGGGCAATGCAGGATTTTTTGTTTATATTTTTGTGTTTCAGGTTGGGAAGATGATTGAGAAGATAACAGTTGTGCTGTTTTTTGTCCGGCGATGATTGCGGTCAATTATCTGATGGAGGAAACTGGCAAAAAAATTTTCTTTGCTTTGACAAAGGCATCGGTTAGTTCGATAGATGGCGGATGGACTTACGATCAATATTTGATGAGTACAGGGATTTACATGATTTCTCTGTTAGTAAGGTTGCTGTTCTTAGTAGTGGCGTGGTGTTTTTTACAGAAATATTTGTGCCAGATTACATCGAGTTTGACAACGAAGATGTGGATGGTTGTGGATGTATTAATCTTGCGTCCTTTGTGGCGATTGCGACAATTCTCCTTTTTATGCCAGAAAATATCTTGATTGTGTATCCAATTTTTGCAGCATCTATTATGTCCAGCTTTGAAAATATCTATCTGGCGAGAGCAAATGAAGATACATTTCTATGGAGTATGAGAAAAAGGCATTTTGGCTATACTATGAAAAACAATAGAATGAGAGGAATAAAATTATGAAATATGTATGTGATGTCTGTGATTGGGTATATGATGAGGAGAAAGGCTACCCAGAAGGGGGAATTGCACCAGGAACGAAGTGGGAAGATGTACCTGAGGATTTTGTTTGTCCCTTATGCTTTGTAGGAAAAGAGCTGTTTTCTGAAAAATAAAAATACAATAGAGATTAAAGAAGAAAGGACTGTGCAGAGAGTGATATGATACCTGTCAAGTAGACAGGTTAAATATCTAAAATGAAGCGTTGATGAACGACCACCTGTAATGTGTGGTCGTTTTTCTATACACACCATTTTT
>BLMC01000005.1 GCA_011959805.1 Lachnospiraceae bacterium
CAAGCAAGCTTGCATCGGATTTCTTGACCTTTTGACCCTGGTATCATGTAATATATTTAGTAACAGAAAACAATACACAGCAGGGGCATATGTTCTCCTGCTGTGTATCACCACATGATAATCTGGAGGAAACCATGAAGGAAAATCGAATTGCCGGATTTTTTAAAGAAGTAGGGAACGCTTTTGGATTAATCGGAACAGCATTTTCAAAAGGTGACTGGAAGACAAAACTTTCTTTTATCATTATGGGATTTGGCTCGCTCATGAGAAAGCAGTTTGCCCGTGGAATTGCATTTCTTGCTGTTGAAATTCTCTACATATGGTATATTGTGTCCTTTGGTGCAGGCTATATCAAGGATTTCGGAACGCTTGGTGTTGTTGCGACGCGCGAGGAGCCTGCATATTTTAATGGAATGGAAATCGGAAAGACAACAATACTTGGTGATAACAGTTTCTTGATTTTGTTGTTTAGCGTAATGACGATTTTTATTACTGTTTTATTCATTATTATCTGGTATATCAATATTAAAAATAATTATGAGTCTCAGTTAAAGTTAGAGGCAGGGAAAAAGCTTCCAACAAACAAGCAGGATTTAAGCAGCTTGTTAGACCATAATTTTGACAAGACACTTCTTATAATTCCTGTGCTTGGCGTATTTATTTTCGTCGTAATACCGATTGTCTTTATGATTCTAGTTGCATTTACCAACTATGATGCAAATCATCAGCCACCTACCAATCTATTTTCGTGGGTAGGATTTGAAAACTTTAAGAATCTGCTTTCCATCGGAGGTGCAGGCTTTGGTTCAACATTCTTTACTGTTTTAGGATGGACTTTAGTATGGGCATTTTTTGCAACGTTCCTCAATTATTTTGGAGGCATGGCGGTTGCAATTTTAATAAATAAAAAAGGGATTAAATTCAAGAAATTATGGAGAACGATTCTGGTCATGACAATTGCGGTTCCGCAGTTCGTTTCCCTTCTCTACATTGGAAAGATGTTTGCAAAAGATGGCTTGATTAATGGTTATCTGATGAAGTGGGGAGTGATTGACAGCGCGATTCCATTCTGGACTGATCCAACACTTGCAAAGATTATGATTATCGTAATTAATGTGTGGGTTGGTATACCCTATGTAATGTTGATCGCCACAGGTCTTTTAATGAATATTCCTGAAGATTTATATGAAAGTGCACGTATTGACGGTGCAAATCCATGGCAGATGTTCATAAAGATTACCCTGCCATACATGCTTTTCGTGACAGGCCCTTATCTGTTGACATCATTTACAGGAAATCTAAACAATTTCAACGTGATCTATTTGCTCAATACTGGTTCTCCGTTGAGTACAGAGTTGACTGGTGGTGCGGGACGAACGGATTTATTGATCACATGGCTGTACAAGTTGACTGTCAATGATACGAATTACCGAATGGCAGCCGTTATCGGTATTATGGTATTTGTGGTGACGGCAGTGATTTCGCTGGTGGTATACAATATCTTACCTTCAGTAAAGGATGAGGAGGGATTCCAATAATGGCAAGTAAGAAAAAGATTACAAATATAATTATTTATATTATATTGGTACTAGTTAGTATTATCTGGCTGTTTCCGTTTGTGTGCCTAGTGTTGCAAAGTTTCCGCTCCTATAACGAGATGGGCGGCGGTATGGTCGACTATGTCATTCCTAAGAAATTTTCCTTGGATTCATACAGATTTCTCTTTGATCCGAGCAGCAATTTTGTAAACTGGTACAAAAACACATTGGTTATTTCAATTTTCGTGACAATTGGACAGACAATATTTGTGCTTTGCACCAGCTACGTGCTTTCAAGAATGCGTTTTAAGGGACGTGAACTCTTGATGAGATTCTGGCTAATCCTTGGTATGTTCCCTGGATTTTTAAGTATGATTTGTCTCTATTTCCTATTGAAGCAGTTTGGCCTGACACAGGAAGGCGCTGTTCCGGGATTGATTTTAATCAGTGTTGCAAGTTCTGGTATGGGATATTACATCTGTAAAGGTTTCTTTGACACGCTTCCAAAGGCATTGGACGAGGCGGCAAGAATTGACGGTGCGACAAGAGCACAGATTTTCTTTGGTATGATTATTCCTCTGGCAAAGCCGATTATTATTTATCAAGCGCTGGTTGCATTTATGGGACCTTGGTGTGATTATGTGTTTGCTTCCTATGTGGCATTCGGTAACAGTGCAAGTTACAATGTTGCTGTAGGTTTGCAAAGATGGTTGTTTACAGGTGACTATCAGGGATACTTTACAAGATTCTGTGCCGGCGGTGTGTTGGTTGCAATACCAGTTACAATTTTGTTCATGTGTCTGCAAAAGTATTATGTAGAAGGTGTAACTGGCGGTGCTGTAAAGGGTTAAGGCGAAATTATGATTTTTCAATTGATTGTCGATGTCCTATTGGTTAGAGCTACACTTGGTTTTGGACTGAGAAATGGAATTGACTGGCAGAGAGGTTGTGGAAAATCATAGGGTGAAAGCTACCTGAGAGAGTATGGTCTCAATGAAGAAAAAGAAAATAAATAAGTACGTTGGAACGACTCCTGTTATTATTATAACAGGAGTCGTTCTGGAATAATGTGTAAAATTCTAAGAAACGATACAATTTAAGAATACAATCAGCATTCTTGTTGTGGATTGTAAATCAGTTCTGTTGACATACAATCAATTTGTATATTTGCAATAAAAAATAGGGAAATGAGAGGGATAGATATGCATAAAAAGTTTGGAAAGCATTTATTGAGTGTCACAATGTCAGCGTTGGTAGCATTGAATTTTTGTAGTTGTGGTAGCACAGAAGGTGTAACAGCACAAGAAATGGAACCTGTTGTGGAAGATAATACTTCTGACTTGGAAACAGATATCACAGAATCTGACGAGGAAGAGGATACAGAGGAAAGTATGGAAATTGTCGGTGCAATTCCATATGATTATGAACAGGAATTAAATATAATTGATGATAATTATAGAAATTATTATGAGATTTTTGTTTATTCTTTCTATGATTCTGATGGAGATGGTATTGGAGACTTAAACGGCGTTATAGAGAAATTGGATTATATTGAGGAAATGGGCTTTAATGGAATCTGGTTAATGCCAATTATGCAGTCTACGACGTATCACAAGTATGATGTTGTGGATTACTGTTCTATCGATGCTGAGTATGGTACGATTGAAGATTTTGAAAATCTAGTGCAAGAGTGCCATGAAAGAGGGATTCGTGTTGTGATTGATTTTGTAATTAATCACTCCTCATCACAGCATCAATGGTTTGTGGATGCATGTGACTATTTGAGAACGCTTCCAGAAGGGGAGGAGCCAGATTTGGATGTGTGCCCTTATGTGGATTACTATCATTTTGCAGAGGAGCAGGTTAACGGAACTTATTATCCAGTTAGTGGAACAAATTGGTATTATGAAGGAGGATTTTGGTCAGAAATGCCTGATCTTAATCTTGCAAGTGATACACTCCGAGAAGAACTGGAAGCAATATCTAGTTTCTGGATTGATATAGGCGTGGACGGATTTAGAATGGATGCTGCCTTGCACTTTGAGGAAAATGACACGGAGTTTAATACGGAAACACTTGACTGGTTGTATAGCTATTGCACAGAATTAAATCCTGATTTTTATATGGTGTCAGAAGTGTGGGCAAGCAAATCAATAATAGCAGATTATTATGCAAGTGGAACACCCAGCATGTTTAATTTTGATACGGCTGACGCGGAAGGAAAACTGATTAAAACGGCGAGGGGCAATTATAAAGCAGCGAATTTTGTAGAGAACATGGTGGGGTATCAGACAGATTATGCAGACCAAAATCCAGAGTATATCGACGCCCCTTTTATTTCTAATCATGATATGGGACGTGTAGCCAATAGTCTTATGAAGGATGCAAATGATATGAAGATGGCAAGTGGTCTTTTAATGACAATGAATGGTAGCCCGTTTGTGTATTATGGCGAGGAGATTGGAATGTCAAGCTCTGGAAAAAAAGATGAGAATAAACGTTTGCCAATGATTTGGTCAGACACAGACACTACAGGCATGACAAATGGCCCTGTAGATGCAGATAAGGATATTGTCAGTGCGTTTGCAGGGGTTGAACAGCAACAAAAGGACCCATACTCTATCTTAAATTATTACAAAAGAGCTGTGCGACTTAGAAATGAGAATCCTGAGATTGCGCGGGGAGAAATTGAGATTGTTGAAGAATTGACTGAGGGAAATCAGGCAGTGATTACAAAGACTTATGAGGATAGCACAATAGCGATTGCGTATAACACATCAGATGAAGTGATCGCGATTTCTCTTGAAGAAACTATGCTTGCAGATATGGAACTCTATGGATATCTTACGCTAAACGGAGAAGTGGTCGAACTTGACACAGGAGTGTTGTCAATGCCAGCACAGTCTATATGTATTCTAAGAACCGAGTAGAGAAGATTTATCTTCTTCCTACTCGCGCGCTGGGCACCCGTCAGTTTTTGCTGACAAATTTCACTTGGGTGCCCGTGTTCATAAAAAAGAAAGAAGCGAGGAGTCTTTAGACTTTTTCGCTTCTTTGTGTTTAAGATACAATTTAGTATTTGATACTTAGATTAACCTTTGCACTGACTGGTATGGATATTTTTTTATCTGTGTCAACAATAACAGGAAGGTAGATCATTTCTGAATTATTTTCATTTATTAGATATACATATGCGAGTTGTCCAGGTTGTGCATCAGGAAGAGATACTACAATACAGATGTTGGTATTAATTGCTCCCGGTTGTGTAAATATAATCTTTTTTTCATGAATAAAAGGATTTGTGTCTGTATTGCAAGCGTAACTGAAATCTGTTCCTACAAAACGAGAGTTGTCTACATCACTGTAGAAGATAAAACTTGCATCTACCCCATAGGATACTTCAAGTGCAATTCCTTGTCTTGCATTGAGCATTGCTATAGGAGCAGCATCTACATAACACTGTAGACCTTCTGCCGTAACTTGTAAAACAGGGCTTCCTGGTTGTGCCAAGTCCTGTGAGTTGAAGAACGCAAGTTTGTTAGTGATATCTGTCCAACCAGATAGTTGTGGCTCTTTTAAATTAGTGGTTTTTATGGGATTCTGTATATTTGGCAAGTTGGACGGAATCCAGTTAGCGTATAGTATGACATCATAGGAAGGCATGACGTAAGAAATCGATGATTGGGAGTAGAGGTTGCCGTCAGAAGAGTTCCATCCTGTAAAAGCAAAGCCAGGTACAAAGCCAGCATCAATTGTAAGTTTTGTACCTGGGTCATAGGAACCAGATTTATTTGTGAGTGCAAAACTTCCAATTATAGTTAATTTCTTTTTTGTAGATTCAGAGCTGCCTGACACAAAATAAGCATGAATAGAATGATTTTCATTTACATTATGGAAGGTATAAGAAGACACTGCGCCAACATTATTTCCATCAACTGCAACATAATTGATACGATATCCTTCAGAAGGTTTGATTGTATAAGTTTTGCTGTTACCACGTTTTACAGAACGGTTTCCAGAATCAGAGATGGACCCACCGGCGGCAGCATTTGCTGTAATGACATAGGAATTGTTAGATCCTGAATGAACAGTAACATGTTGCTTTGCAGTCTTGGTTATTTTGTCCTTTTCAGTACCTTCTGAAAAAGTGATTGTAACAAAGTCTGTTCCAACAGACAATTTTTCTGGACTGATTTTATAGTTTGTAATGTTTCGCCATCGGTTATCAGAGTAAAATGCACTTACTATCATACCACTTCTGTCAAACGATTCTCCGTCGGAATAACTGGTTTTATTAGGTGCTTTTTTAATGACAATTTCTGTAAGTTTGTGTGACAATTCTGGACCAGAAGACACTCCTTTTAAGGAGAGTTTCATACTCTTTGCAGTTGCATTGTAGGCGGTGATTTCATATTCTGTGTAGTTTCCACCAGTCAGAGGATCATAATATTCGTCTATAGTGATTGTGTGTGCTTCTCCCTGCTTGGGTTTCTCAGATTTTTTCTGAGTAATGCGTGTACCATAACAATCGTAATAGGTGATTGTGATTGGTGCAATGTAATCGATTGGTGTGTTTGCAGATATCTTAGAGTTCAAAATAGATACTTCTGTTTTTGGGGGTGTATCAGGTGCTGGTTCTTCTGCTTTGGGGACCTCGGCTGCCCTTACAGACAAAACTTCAAAACCTGAGAGGAACAAAAATATACAGACAAAAATTTTTGCAAGTGTGTAATAAATGGGGTATTCTGTGTTTTTTCGGTATCTGGTCATAATATCTCCTCCCTAAAAATTTGTGAAATAGTTACACTTTCAGTATACGTTCTTTTGGCAAAAAAAGCAACGGATGTGATTTTGCAATCTTGTATTTTTTAAAAAAGTATATTATAGTATTTATGTAGTTGTCATATTATAGACGCTCTGAGTTTTTGTATCTAATGTTATAAGAAGATTTGGAGAGGTTATATATGTGTATGGAGGAAGAAATGAAGCTATATTTGATACGCCACGGAGAAACAGACTGGAATGTAAAAAGACGTTTTCAAGGAAGATCAGATATTCCTTTGAATGAGGAAGGGCGTAGGTTAGCACGTATAACAGCTCAGGCGTTGATGCATGTTCCGTTTAATAAAATCTATACAAGTCCATTAAAGAGAGCGTATGAGACAGCAATGATTATAAAGGGTGATCGAAATATTCCTGTGATTGAAGAACCGCGGATTATTGAGATTAGCTTTGGAGAGTATGAGGGGCTTTGTTGTGGGAAGGATAACTATAATATTCCCGACCCTGCATTTATGAATTTTTTTGACAAACCAGAGGCTTATATACCGCCAAAGGGTGCTGAAAGAATAGAGGAATTAAAAATAAGAACTGGTGATTTTTTGCAGGAAATCGTGCATAATAAGAATATGGAAAATGATACAATATTGGTGTCGACACATGGGGCTGCACTGCGAGGACTTCTATCCAATATACGCAGGATTGGGATAGAAGACTTTTGGAGAGGCGGTGTGCACAAAAATTGTGCAGTTACAATCGTGGAAGTAAATCATGGTCAAACATTAATAATGGAAGAGGGAAAAACATATTATTAGAAATAAAACGAAAGAAGGCGTCACAATTTTGGAAAATGAGTATAGCAAGGTAAAAGTGAACAATGAGATAGATTTTTGCTCTGTTATAGATTCAGAGACAAAAACAATATTAGAAAAAGCGTTTATGAAAGCAAGAGTTTCTTATTTTCTCAGATGGGAAAAACCTGGATTTTTTTCAAAAATCTTTGGTGGAGGAAAAGTCAGAATTGTATTTTGTATCAATTCTGCGCAACTTGAGACAGCGGAAGAAGTTTTAGAAACACTTGAAGAAGTAGAGGGTGATATAAAGATGTTGCGAACAAAGTCAAATAATAAGATTGGATTTTAAAAAAGAAAAAGAAGTGAATTAAAAAAAGAAAAATTCACTTCTTTTTTTATACACATGAATACCCAGCGCATGAGTAGAAGAGCTTTCTATTCGATGGCGTAACTCCATATCAGGAAGCATGTCATCAAAACGGTGCATGGGGTAGAGAAGATAAATCGGAAGCTTTTACTTGATTGGAGGAGTATTTTTAGAAGGATTTGATTCTTCTGGTGATTCAGGATCATATTCCTCATCGGAAACATCTTCCGCATAATAATCATTGTAAAATTCTTTTTCGGAAATTTCTTCACTAAAATATTCGTCGTTAATGTTTTCCTCATAATATTGTGCATCGTTAGTGTTTTCTTCATAAAATTCTGCATCTGTTGTCTCTTCTTCACTAAAGTACGTTTCATCGGAATATGTCTGGTCAATATATGCTTCATCTGGGTAGTCTTTTTCAGCATAGATTTCTTCGGAATAAGCTTCGTTTGGATATTCTGTTGTATTGGGATAGATTTCTTCGGAATACTCTTCATCTGGATAGTCTTCTTCAGGGTATTCTTCGTCAGAATAATCCTCTTGATTATATTCCTCGTCATAGTAATCTTCTTGCTCATATTCCTCATCAGAATAGAGTTCATCTTCGTAGTCTTCTTCCTCTGTATCAGCTGAACCAACATCTTTCCGAAAGAAGCTGTATACAGAATAGCAAATCAACGCTAACACAGCAAAAATAGCAATTGCTAATACAACAACAACGGGTGTTCCAAGCAAACTTGAAGAAGCTTGAGAGCTGTTTTCTTCGGAATCCTCCTCTGTGTGGAGGTCTGTTGTTGTATCGTTGGCAGAGTCTTCAAGAAAATCTGTGTCTTCATCAGGTATAACAGTGTCAGAGGGAGAGGGTGTTATTGTAACAGAAGAATCTGTGTCGTTTAAAGGTGTGTCTGACAAAAATTCTGCGGAAACATATGCAGAGTTGCCAGAGTATTGAATCTGAAACCAATTATCCGCAGTTTTCCCAGTCACAGTGACTTCTTGTCCGTATTTTAGTGTACCTAATTTTTTGTGGTTTTTGGATGGCCCGCTGCGCACATTTAAACCAGTTTTTGTTGTTGCATAATATGTCCCACTCATAGGTGTCACATCAAAACTATCCTTGTTAGAAGGATTTTCAGAAGACGTGGGGGGGTTGGTGGAAGGTTGTTCTGGTGGCGCTACAGTCGTAGTATTGGGGGGAGGTGTCGTTTCTGTATTGGTCGTACCAGTAGAAGGAACCTCAACAGGTGACTGGGATTCTCCTGGGTTAGGAGTAACAGAAGAGTCAGATGAAGGGGTATCTACAGGTGTAGTTTCTATCGGAATACTTTCTACCGGAATACTTTCTGTCGGAAGGCTTTCTGTTGGAAGATTTTCTGCCGGAAAGTTTTCTATAGGTTTGCTTTCTGCCGGTAAATTCTCTGAGGGGCTACTTTCTGCCGGCGGGGTATTGGACTCTGACGCCAGTGTTGGCAGCGGGGTTACACAAAAGAGCAGCGCCACAGTTGTGTATAAAATTATTTTTTGCGTTTTGAATAATCTTTTTTTCACGAAAGGAATCCTCCTTGTACTTTATTATTGCTGTTCAAAAGAATAAAAGCAGTTAAAAACGTGTATTAAATTTGAACAGAAATAGATTGTGGTATCATAATATTGTCTATAGTATATCATGCCCGAAGAAAAGATTATATATAAAAAATAAAAAATTTTTATTGACAATTTATTGTAGATTTACTAGTATAATAAAATATGAATATTTTCGAGAAGGAAGTGCCAAAGAGGTATATTCGTCGGCGGTGATTTGTCCTTTGCTGTAGAAGATTGTGTCTGCAGGAAAGGATTTTTTATAATTGGAAAGGAGTAAAAATATGGGCAAAGAGTTGGCAAAGACTTATGACCCACATGGTCTGGAGGATAGGATTTATCAAAAGTGGATGGAACGAAAGTATTTTCATGCAGAAGTTGACAGGAGCAAAAAACCGTTTACAATTGTAATTCCGCCTCCTAATATTACGGGACAGCTTCATATGGGACATGCACTTGATAATACAATGCAAGATATACTGATTCGTTTTCGGCGGATGCAGGGATATAATGCACTTTGGCAGCCGGGAACAGACCATGCTAGTATTGCTACAGAAGTCAAAATTATTGAGAAGCTGAAAGAAGAGGGAATTGACAAGCATGACTTAGGAAGAGAGAAATTTCTCGAGCGCGCTTGGGACTGGAAAAAAGAATATGGTGGACGGATTATTAGTCAGCTAAAAAAGTTGGGTTCTTCGTGTGATTGGGATAGGGAACGCTTTACAATGGATGAGGGCTGTAACAAGGCTGTGACAGAAGTGTTTTGTAAGATGCACGAAAAAGGGTATATCTATAAAGGCGCAAGAATGATTAACTGGTGTCCTATATGTAACACCTCAATCTCAGATGCGGAGGTTGAGTATGAAGAGCAGGCAGGACATCTGTGGCATATTAAATATCCTGTATTAAATAACGATGGCACAGAATCAGGAGAGTATCTAACATTTGCAACGACACGACCTGAAACCATGTTGGGAGATACTGCGGTAGCAATTCACCCAGAGGATGAGCGATATGCGCATTTGCGTGGAAAGAAATTGATGCTTCCTTTGATGAATCGTGAGATTCCAGTGGTGGAAGACACATATGTTGATATGGAGTTTGGGACAGGCGTAGTAAAAATTACACCTGCGCATGATCCAAACGATTTTGAGGTTGGCAAGCGGCATAATCTCCCGCTTGTTAATATTATGAATGATGATGCGACGATTAATGAAAATGGTGGCAAATATGCAGGTATGGATCGCTATATGGCAAGAAAGGCGATTGTCGAAGAGCTTGACGCGATGGGATTGCTTGTGAAGGTGGAGGATTATAGTCATAATGTTGGCACGCATGACCGCTGTAAGACAACAATTGAGCCGCTTGTAAAACAGCAGTGGTTTGTTAGAATGGACAAGCTAATTCAACCGGCGGTGGAAGCAGTAAAAAGCGGCGCAATACGATTGATACCCGAGCGAATGGAAAAGACATACTATAATTGGACGGATAATATTAAAGATTGGTGTATTTCCAGACAACTCTGGTGGGGACATCGGATTCCGGCTTACTATTGTGATGGATGTGGTGAGATTATTGTTGCAAAGGAGATGCCAGAAGTTTGTCCAAAGTGCAGCAGCGCGCATTTTACACAGGACCCAGACACCCTTGACACATGGTTTTCTTCTGCGCTCTGGCCGTTCTCAACACTTGGATGGCCTGATAAAACAGAAGAATTAGACTATTTCTATCCAACAGATGTGCTTGTGACAGGATATGATATTATCTTCTTCTGGGTGATTCGTATGATTTTTTCGGGCTATGAACATATGGAAGAAAAGCCATTTCATACAGTGCTGTTTCATGGATTGGTGCGGGATGCACAAGGTCGTAAAATGTCAAAATCTCTTGGAAATGGTATTGACCCACTTGAGGTTATTGAACAGTATGGTGCAGATGCACTCCGAATGACATTGATTACAGGAAATGCACCTGGAAATGATATGCGTTTTTACTATGAACGAGTGGAGGCAAATCGAAATTTTGCCAATAAGATTTGGAATGCGTCTCGTTTTATTATGATGAATATGGAGGGGAAAACTGTAACAGACGCTTCGGATTCTCTCGAGCCGGCAGACCGCTGGATTTTATCAAAGCTCAATCGTCTGATAAAAGAGGTTACTGACAACATGGAGAGTTTTGAATTAGGGATTGCTGTTCAAAAAATCTATGATTTTATTTGGGATGAGTTCTGCGATTGGTATATTGAGATGGTTAAGCCTAGATTGTATAATTCTAATGATATGTGTTCCCAAAATGCAGTGTTGTGGACTCTAAAAACAGTGTTGATTGATGCGCTGAAACTTTTGCATCCGTACATGCCATTTATCACAGAGGAGATTTTCTGTACCCTTCAGTCTAAGGAAGAGTCCATTATGATTTCAAAGTGGCCAGAATATACAGAGGCGCGCAGTTTTATAAAGGATGAGAAAGATATTGAGATTATTAAGGAGGCTGTGCGGGGAATCAGAAATGTTCGTACAAAGATGAATGTAGTACCTTCCAAAAAAGCACATGTCTTTGTTGTATCTGATAAAGCAGAAATTAGGAATACATTTTTAGAAGGAAAGCTTTTCTTTGCATCACTTGCCTATGCATCTGATGTGGATATTCAAGATAACAAGGATGGAATTGCAGAAGATGCAGTATCTGTTGTGATTCCCAATGCAAATATTTATATTCCTTTTGCGGAGTTGGTTGACTTAGCACAGGAGATTGCGCGCTTGGAAAAAGAAGAAAAGCGTCTGGACAATGAGCTTGCACGTGTAAATGGCATGTTGAACAATGAAAAGTTTATGTCAAAGGCACCAGCGACAAAGATTGCAGAAGAGAGGGAGAAATTAGCAAAATATGTACAAATGAAGGAACAAGTTGCAGAACGGCTTGCGCAATTGAGGTAAATCGTGTTACAATAAAGACATAAGAGGGCGGTTTATGCCTTCTCGGAGGTGAGCAGATGGTTAATGTCAAATCTTATGTCAGAATAGCAGATGATAAAACTGAAGCGTGGCTTTACTTGTGCGCGCCCGAAGAAGGCACAAGGTACGAGAAGCCTGAGATTATACGATATCTTCAACTAAACGGGGTAGTTGCAGGTATCAATGAGTCGCATGTTGCGGCGATGTGTAAGAAACAAATCTATGAACGTGAGGTAAAGATTGCATCTAGTGAAAAAGGAGATCCAGGAAGTGTAGGGCGATTTGAGTTTTTCTTTAACACAGAAAAACCAAAGCCAGAGATTCGCAAGGATGGTACAGTGGACTACAGGAGTATGTCTTTGATACAGAATGCTGAGGAAGGACAATTGCTTGCAGTATATCATCCAGCGATTCAGGGTACTGCTGGAAGGGACGTTACGGGTGCGGTCGAAAAGGCGAATACATATAAGGAGCTTCGACCACTCACTGGAAAGGGCATCAGCAACGAGGAAGATCCAAACAAGTATTATGCAGCAAAATCAGGTAAAATTGAGTATGATGGCGATAATAAATTGTCTGTGGTAGAGGTATATGAAGTACAAGGTGGATGTGACTATGCAAATAATGCACTTGTTGATTTTAACGGGGATGTTATTATTCATGGAAATGTAGAGGCAGGAGTTACGATTCATGCTGGAAAGAGCCTTACGGTTGATGGTGTAGTAGAGTCAGCGAACATAACAGCAGGAGGTACAGTCTGCCTGAAACGCGGTATGCAAGGGGCAGGAAAAGGAGCAATTGTTGCTGGAGGAGACATTTTCACAGAATTTATTGAATATGCAAATGTTAGTGCTGGCGGAAGCGTTCAGTCAAATGTTATTTTGAATTCAAAGGTTACTGCGGGTGATCAGATTACACTTACAGGAAAGAAAGGGTTGATTGCCGGGGGATATGTGCACGCAATGATGGGAGTTAGCTGTCAGAACGCGGGCAATATGTCTGAGATTAAGACAGGAATTCATGTAGGGGTAATGCCAGAGATTATGGAGAAACGCATAGAAATGAATGAGCAGTACAATAAGCTCAATCAGGAACTCGATGAAGTGGCATCAGGAATGGCAAAGATTTTGAGAGTTAGACAACAGACAGGGGAGCTTAATGAACAGTTGCAGGCACATCTCAATGATCTTAAAGTCAGAAAAAACCAGATTTATGTGAAGTGCATGACGGCAAAGAGACAGGCCGACGAGCTAGAGAATACAATATTGAAATCAAGAGAAGCCAAGATTAAAATTAGCGGAAATATTTATAAAGGTACTGTGATTAGTATTGATGATAACAGGATGGTCATTAATCGTGATACAAGTTTTATGGAGTATTCTGCGCAGAATGGTGTGATTGTCGGGACAGTAGTGGTTATTTAAAATGCTATTGTACATTCCATTATAAGTTTAAGGCATAAAAAGGTTCGCGCCCAGGGGCGGGCCTTTTTTATGCACATGACACCCAGAGAAAAAATATCAACAGAGCTAACGTGTACCTGGTACACGAGTAAAGAGAAGGAAACTTTTTTGCTGGATTGTATGTAAGCATTTAATACAAATGTGTCAGCGAAAACTAACAAATGTTCAATGTGCGATGAAAGGAAGATGGAACTTCTCTATTTGATGATGCTCTATATAGAGGAAGAACTATGAAAGAACATCTAATACAAAGTTATATTGCAGCGGAACAATTTCTAGCGGAAGTTCCAAAGTTTACAAAAAAGAACCCTCTGGAAGATACGAAAGGATTTTATGAATTTATACAGAATTGTGAAGATGGAAAATACTGTGAAGAACGTTTGGGGAAGATTATTCATGTAGCAGGAACCAATGGCAAAGGGTCTGTATGTGCTTATTTGCAGAGTATATGTACGAAATGTGGTTATCGAACAGGTATGTTTACTTCTCCTCATCTGGTAACAACGCGAGAAAGATTTTCTATCAATAAAGAAATTTTGTCCGAGGAGGAATTTGTGGAAGCATTTCACTGGCTAGCAGATCAAGTTACAGCATATCATGCAATTCAGCCAGATTATAATCCAACGTATTTCGAGCGATTATTTTTTATGGGAATATATGTATTTGCGAAGGCTCAAATTGATATCTTAATCTTGGAAACAGGGCTTGGAGGACGTTTGGACACGACAAATATAATAAAAAATCCTATTTTGACAGTGATTACAGAGATTGGTATGGACCACATGGAATATCTTGGAAATACAATTGAAAAGATAGCAGCTGAGAAGGCGGGCATTTTAAAACCCGGAGTGACAGTCATATTTTCGGATAGAAAAAAGACGGCTTCGGCAGTTATCTGTAAAAAAGCAGAGGAACTTGGCTGCAAATGTTATGCAGTGTCAGAAAATGACTATAAAATCAATGAAATTCAGAAAAAATTCATTGATTTTTCTGTTGCCAGTCGTTATTATGATTATGGTAGACTGTTCATCAGGACAACAGCAGTCTATCAAGTAGAGAATGCAGCAATCGCAATTTGCGCTTCCGAGTTATTAAAGAGAGAATGTGGTTTTGAGAAGATTACCACAGCATCTATTAAAATTGGGATTGAAAAGATGTATTGGGCTTGCCGAATGGAGGAAGTGCAGCCAAGAGTATTTATTGACGGTGCACACAATGAAGATGGAATTGCGGCATTTGTGCAATCGTTAAGGCAGGCACCATATGATACAGATAAGAAAAATGAGTTTGATAAGCGGTGTGTGCTTATATTTTCTGTGGTGAAAGATAAACAATATGATAAAATGATAGAAATGCTTTGTGGGCTTTCTATGGTTACGGATTTTGTGATTACACAAATTCCGGGGGAGCGGGGAGCTAATTTGGCAGAGCTGAGGAGTATATTTGGTAAGTGTGCTGGCAAGAATGTGCGGGGAATATATACTTATGAAAAAATAGAAGATGCAGTTGCATTTGGTTTGTCAATCAAGGAAAAATTCGGCAGAGTATATATTGTTGGGTCGCTGTATCTGGCGGGAATTGTGGAGGATTTATTTGCTAGTAGCAGTGGAACGACGTGATTCATGGCGGCGTTTGGAGGAGTATTATGATAGATTTTGAAGAAGAGTTAAAGAAATTTCATCCCAGCCTAGAAATCGAGGATGTGGAGGATGCAATATATAATCAAGATGTGACAGACCTTGCAGATGTTTTGGTAAAACTTGTCAAGGAATCGAAAGAATCAGAAGAAGAGTAGGAGAGCTTGAGATGTATTGCTTTAATTGTGGATGTTTGTTGTCGGAGAAGGATTTTTGTACTGGGTGCGGCGCAGATGTAGTATTGTATAAAAAGATTATGTATGCTGCCAATCGATTTTATAATGATGCGCTGGATAAAGCGAAAGTGAGAGATTTGTCGGGTGCAGTTTTAAGTCTGCGCCAGTGTCTAAAATTAAATAAATATCATATTGATGCGAGAAACTTACTTGGACTGGTATATTTTGAGCGCGGAGAAGTAGTAGCGGCGTTAAGTGAATGGGTGATGAGTAAGAACGTTCGAGGTGAGAAAAATATTGCGAACGATTACATAGATATGATACAGAATAATCCTGGAAGGCTAGATTCCTTTAATCATACGATTAAGAAGTATAATATGGCGCTAAATTACTGTCAGCAGGGCAGCCTTGACTTGGCGGTGATACAACTTAAGAAAGTGGTTTCAATGAACCCGCGACTTGTGCAGGCAAGACAATTGCTGGCGCTTTTGTATTTGAATACGCAAGAGTGGGACAAGGCTAAAAAGGAGCTTGATAAAGCTCTCAGTATAGATACAAACAATACAATTACGCTGCGCTACCTAAAAGAAGTTGAGGAAATGACACCCGCAGATGAGGAGCGTGTGCGCAAAAAGAAAGAAGCTGTGGTTTACCAAAGTGGCAATGAGACAGTAATCCAGCCAGTTGGGAAGAAAGACAGAACTGCTTTTCAGACAGTAGTAAATATGTTGATTGGTGTGGCAATCGGTGTGGCAAGCGCATGGTTTTTAATTCTTCCGTCAAAGATACAAAAAGCACAAACAGAAGTCAATGAGAAGTACAAAGTGGTGAGTGAACAGTTGGATGCAAGGACTGTACAGATTGATGAATTGACTGCGCAGATTAAAGAACTGACACAAGAGAAGGATTCTTTGACAAGCAGCTTAACAGAGGCTCAAGCAAATAAGGTACAGTTGATGGCAAATACACAGCTGATTGAAGCGGTCCTAATGAATATGAATGGAACAGGAGATGAGATGGCTGTGGCAGAACTTTTAGAACAGATTGATGCAGAGTATCTCCAAAATGATGCCACAGATAGTTATAAGGCACTCTATGAAGCTCTTCGCAACGACGTCAGTAAAGTCGTGGCCAGAAAAAGTTATAACATAGGTTACGATGCGTACCGGTCGGAGGATTATGATACTGCTATCAAGAATCTTGAACGAGCTTATGCATACGACCCAACAAATGGCGAGGCGTTATATAATCTTGGAAACTCGTACAATAAAAAGGGGAATCTGGACAAGGCAGTTGAAATATACGAGCAGGTAGTGGAACTTTTTCCAAATACAGCAAAGGCAAGAAAGTCCCAGAGCTACATAAAAGAAATCAAAGGTGAATGATTGTACACCATAGAGATACAAAAGAAGACATACCAGAAAGGTACGTCTTCTTTTTTATGCACACGGACGCGGAAAGGCAATATGCAGTGAAAGCTGCTTGCATCCGGCGCGAGTAGGGAAGATAAACCTTCCCTACTCGATTGCACACAGGCGTCTAAAGGAAAAATGTCAGCAAAGACTGACAGGTGCCCGGCAGGCAAGTAGTGGAAAATAAACCTTCTACTTAATTGCACACGCGGGTAAAGAGAAAAAGCTATTATATGGCGCAGAAATAGAAAGACAAAATATATTTTAGAATGGAGGGGCATGAATGGAACAAAATATGGAGGAATATGCAATTATTGATAACTATCTATGCATAAAAATGCCACAGGAAGTAGATCATCACGGTGCAGCTGGCATTCGAGAGTGTGCAGACCGATTGATTTTGGATGATAAAGTAAAGAATATTGTGTTTGACTTTGAAAACACAACTTTTATGGATAGCTCTGGTCTTGGAATTATTATAGGGCGGTATCGTAAAATCTCCTGTTTTGGTGGAAAAGTGTATGCGATAAACACAAGTGAACGCATCAATAGAATTTTAAAGGCATCTGGAATGTCAGCGATTATAGAAATTCTAGCGTAAGGAGTTACTAATTTAAGAAGGGAATAGGATTTTATATGGAAACTTTAAAGAATCAAATTTGTATGGAATTTGAGGCCATATCAGAAAATGAAAGATTGGCAAGAGTTGTGATTGCTGCATTTCTTGCCGGAATCGATCCAACAATCGATGAGTTAGAAGATGTGAAGACAGCGGTGTCGGAGGCTGTCACAAATGCAATTATACATGGTTACAAGGAACGTGGTGGAAAAGTGATTCTGCGTGCGACTATTTCTGCGGATGGCGAACTTGCAGTTGATATTATTGACCATGGAGTAGGGATTATAAATGTAGAACAGGCAATGCAACCACTTTTTACAACGGGTACACCGAACGAGCGATCGGGTATGGGATTTTCATTTATGGAAGCATTTATGGACAGATTGGATGTGGAGAGTCGTCCAGGAGAAGGAACTTGTGTACATATGTGGAAACGTTTTGAAGAGAGAAAACCAGTTGAAACAAAACCAATTCTCCAAGCAGCAGTGTGGAATAGAAGTGGTAGGGAATAACATATGGAAGAAAAGGAGCTTTTTATTCGGGCACAGAGAGGAGATAAGGAAGCAAAAGAACTACTTTTTCATAAGAATATAGGTCTTGTGCATCATGTGACAAAACGTTATCTTAACAGAGCTGGAATTGAGACAGAGGATTTATTTCAGATTGGATCGATGGGGCTTATTAAGGCAATTGAAAAATTCGATGTCGATTATGGAGTATGTTTTTCAACGTATGCAGTACCCGTGATTGTAGGAGAAATTCGGAGGTTTTTGCGGGATGACAGTATTATAAAAATCAGTAGAAGTATCAAGGAAAATGGAAAGCAGATAAGCTGGATTCGGGAGGCATTCTGGCAGAAAATGGGCAGAGAGCCAACAATTTCAGAACTTGCACAGGATTCTGGAATTGCTGTGGAGGATATTATAACAGCGCTTGAAGCGTGTCGAGAAGTAGAGTCAATCTATAAGACTGTATATTCAGATGATGGAAATGAGACACTTTTGGTAGACATGCTTGGAAGAGAAGGTGAGAGTGATGAAATTGTGAATCGAGTGCTTCTGGAAAAGTTACTTAGTGTTCTTGACGAGCGCGAGAAGAATTTAATCTGGTTGCGGTATTTTGAGAATAAAACGCAGATGCAGGTTGCCGGAGATTTAGGGATGAGTCAGGTTCAAGTCAGTCGCATGGAGAAAAAAGTGCTACTTCGATTAAGACAGGAAGCGATGGCCTAATAATACAAATTTTCTTCGACTAAGATAAATAGGATTCATTACAGAACACTATTAAGTTTGGTAGGAAAAATGCCGATATTAAGAATAACTGGAAATATAGGGAAAGGAATTCCTATATGTAAAATAGATTATTTTATAAAGAAAGGCTGGTATGAAAATGAATGGAGTCAATTACAGTTCACTTTTGAACAATACAGGAATTTTTTCAAATCAAACAAATAAGGATGAGGCAGCTTTTACAGGGACCATCACAGGAACAAACAAAAAAGTACCAAAGCAAAAAACTGCGGCGGATAATAGGCAGTCAAATGTGGACAGAGATACATTTGAGTATAGTGGACAGACAAGAGAAGTAACGGCAGGATATAGCAGACCAAAGCGTACAGAGTCTTCTGAGTACAAGGCATTGGATTCCAATGGTATCCAAGAAGGCATTCAGCTAAGTGATGCTGCGAAGGATTTGCTCTCAGAGCTAAGAGAAAAATATGGAAATATGGACATTGCTGTGGCAGAGTGGTCTTCAGATGAAGAGCAGGATTATTATGCAAGCCTTTCGGATAAGGATTACAGTGTATTAATCAATCCAAAACTTCTTGAGAAGATGGCAACAGACCCAGCAGCAAGAGAACAATATGAGAAAATTCTCAGTGGTGCAGGAGACAAATTTGATACGATAAAGGAAGAACTTGGCGACGATGCAGATAAGATTCAAGGATTTAGCATTACATTGGACAAGGACGGAAATGTTTCCTACGCAGTAAAACTTCTAAAAGATATGCAGGAGAACAGTAATAAGGCTGATAAAAGGCAGCAAGAGCGTCTGGAGGAAAAGCGGGCTGAGCGGAAAAAAGCCGAGGAGGATCGGGTTGAGAAGATTACTGAGAAGAAGCAGGAGACTGAAAAGATAGAAGCTTCTTCTATAGAGGAATTAATTAAAAAGATTAAGGAAAAACTTCATCCAGAACAGGTAGAGACTTCAGAAGAGATGTAGATAAACAATAAATTGATTAAAAATGGCAGATTATAAGTCTGCCATTTTTTATGCACATGGGCACCTAAGTGAAATTTGTCAGCAGAAGTCGACGGGTGTCCGCCGCACGAGTAGGGGAAGTAAAATTCCCTACTTGATTGTACATAGCATCTAGCGTATTGCTTTCTTATTGCCTTTTTGTATAGAGATGATATAATATACGTGGAAGTGTAACGATGTTTGTTATGCAGAAAGGTAATGTGAAATTTTAATTTCACCTATCCTGATTTGTATGCCCACAAAAGCGGGCAGATGAAAGTTAGTGTGAAATTAAAATTTCACCCATCCTGATTTGTATGCCCGCCAAAGCGGGCAGATGGGAGTTAGTGTGCATTTTTAATTTAGAATTGAAAATGTTTTATAAATCGTATTCTCTTGGAGGAATGATGGAGCAAAATAAAAGATGCATTATAGTATTTTGAGAGAATGTGAAGTCCAAAATAGGAGGAGCAGATGACGTGAAAATAGTGATAGCAGGGGATGGAAAAGTAGGTGCGATGTTGACAAAGCAGCTTTCTGTGGAGGGATATGATCTTACTTTAATAGATGCGAACCTGAAAGTGCTGGAATCTACAGAAGAAAGATACGATATTATAACTGTGCAGGGAAACTGTGCATCTATGGAAATATTGGAGAGAGCTGGAATTAAGGAGGCGGACTTGCTTATCGCAGTGACAGATGCAGATGAGATTAATCTGCTCTGCTGTATGACAGCGCATGGAATTAATCCTGACATACATACAATTGCCCGTATTAGAAATCCAGAGTATACAGATCAAATCTATAAGATGCGCGAGCTTTTTGCGCTTTCCATGATGATTAATCCAGAACGGCAGGCGGCTGTTGAAATTGAGCGGCTGTTGAAATATCCGGGATTCTTAAAGCGGGATACTTTTGCAAAAGGCAGAGTGGAGATTGTGGAACTTCGTGTCGACGCAGGACATAAACTGTGCAATATTGCATTGAATGATTTGTATAATATTGTGAAGTGTAAAATTTTGGTGTGCGCTGTAATTAGAAATGGAAAGGCAGTTACTCCAGGTGGTGATTTTGTATTGTTGGCGGGAGATCGAATTTTTGTGACAGCACCGACAAATGTATTGACAACACTGCTTAGAAATTTGGGCATTATCACACATAAGGCGAAACGTGTTATCCTGTGTGGAGGAGGGCGCGTGAGTTATTATTTAGCACAAATACTTATTAAAAATGGTGTAGGGGTTCAAATTGTAGAACAAAATTATGACAAATGTGTCCAACTTTCGGATTTACTTCCAAAAGCGACCGTGATTCATGGAGACGCCACAAAGGAATTTTTGCTAGATAATGAGGGAATCTCTAACTGTGATGCCTTAGTTACGCTTACTGGCGTGGATGAGATGAATATTATTATTTCTTTATATGGAAGTAGCTGTAAGGTTCCCCAAGTGATTACAAAACTTGGAAGACTCGAGAATAATACAATTTTGGATGCACTTCCTCTGGGCAGTATTATTAGTCCCAAAGAATTAAGCTGCAATAATATAGTGCAGTATGTGCGCGCTATGAAAAATCAGACAGGAGCAGCACTTACAGTATATACCATCGCCGATGGACAGGCGGAGGCAGTAGAATTTATAGTGGACCAAAATACACTACATTGTGGGGAACCACTCAAGAAACTTAAAATTAAAAAAAATGTGTTGGTGGTGTGTATTATGCACGGTGCACAGCTTGAGATTCCAAATGGTGAATCCAGCTTTAAACGAGGTGATACTATTATTGTAGTGACGATTGCGGATCGAGTAATCTACCAAATCAATGATATTTTTGAAAATTAATTTATTAAACTTAGGTATATGAAATATAGTATTGCTAAATGAGAAAAAAGGGAGAAATAAAGCATGAAAAAAGGGAGAATATGCAGTTATGAATTATAAGATGATGGGTAGATTTATAGGGCATATTCTGTTAGTGGAAGCCGTATTTATGATAGTGCCACTAGCAATCAGTCTATATCACAAAGAAAAGATGGCAACAATTGGATTTGCCGCTAGTTTAAGTATTATATTGCTTTTTGTTTTGATTTTAAGTCTTGCGTGTAAGGGAAGTAGAAAGGGATTTAGGGCAAGAGAAGGTCTTGTGTGTGTTGGTGTTAGCTGGATTGTAATGAGTTTGTTGGGTTCACTGCCATTTTATATATCCAGAGAAATCCCTTTTTATTTGGATGCCCTGTTTGAGACTGTATCAGGGTTTACAACAACGGGTGCTTCAATTTTGCCAGAAGTTGAGAAACTTTCTTTGGGAATCCTTTACTGGAGAAGTTTTACTCATTGGCTGGGGGGAATGGGTGTCCTTGTTTTTGTGTTGGCGGTAGGAGCATTTGGAGAGAGCAGCAAGGGGTTTACCATGCATCTTTTACGGGCAGAAAGTCCGGGACCTCAAGTGGGGAAACTTGTGCCAAAGATGAAGAAGACAGCCGAGATTCTATATTTAATTTATATGTTGCTTACTGTTGTAAATATTGTCTTTTTACTATTTGGCGGTATGCCATTGTTTGATTCTATCTGTACCGCATTTGGCACCGCTGGGACAGGAGGGTTTGGGATTAAAAATGACAGTATTGCAAGCTATAGCCCATATATTCAAAATGTCTGTACTGTTTTTATGTTGCTGTTCGGTGTAAATTTTAGCTGTTATTATCTGCTTTTGTTACGTCAGTTTTACAGTGTGTTTAAGGACGAGGAATTGCGACTTTACTTAGGAATTGTACTTGGAAGTATTGTGCTAATTACGCTCAACCTTAGAGGATTTTATGGGACTTTGGAAGAGACTGTACGTCATGCGGCATTTCAAGTGGCAAGTATTGTGACAACTACCGGATTTGCTACGACGGATTTTGATTTGTGGCCGAGTTTCTCAAAAGCTATTATATTGGGATTGATGGTAATTGGTGCGAGTGCGGGAAGTACAGGGGGCGGATTTAAGTGCGCGCGGGTTCTAATTGTAGTGCGAAGTCTTCGCAGAAATCTGCGACGCGCAATATCACCACAGAAAGTACAGGTTGTAAGAATTAATAACCATATGATTGATGAGAAAGTGCTAGAAAATACCAATGCCTATCTCTCTGCATATGTGATTATTTTATTTGCTAGTTTTATTTTGGTATCGATTGACCAATTTTCAATTACAACCAATATTACAGCAGTGTTATCTTGTTTTAACAATATTGGTCCTGGACTTGAGGCGGTGGGTCCTACCTGCAATTTTGGAGATTTTAGCTGGTTGTCAAAGTTGGTGTTAATCGTGGATATGCTTGCAGGTAGACTTGAAATTTTTCCAATATTAATTTTATTTTCCAGAAGTACATGGGGACATTTAAAAAATTGAGAAGATATGCCCGACGCTGTCTGTGGGGATTGGAGTATTGTTTCTGTCAAAGAT
Organism: Lachnospiraceae bacterium; assembly: GCA_011959805.1. Lineage (GTDB taxonomy): Bacteria > Bacillota > Clostridia > Lachnospirales > Lachnospiraceae > COE1. The sequence continues at coordinate 23,012 of BLMC01000005.1, forward strand.
ATAGACAGGCAGATGGTTCGTAGTTCCTTCTTTCCACGCAAGATGTTCTGGTGGAACATGAAGGGAAAAGCCACTTTTGCGCTTGATTCGGGTTGTGTAGTCTGTGATGCTATCTAAAGGAGTGTCAAATGCCATGCCGTAGATACAGCCATTGTCTGTCTTGCCAACATGATGGATATCTGAGCCGGCAGTCATGGTAATTTGATGTTCCTTAGCATAGCGGTATGCTAGGCGATTCTGTTCATGGGGATTGCCGCAGTTTGCCACTTCAAAAGCATCACACTGATGTGGATGCACATAAACTTCAGACAAATATCCTCTTTCTCGGAAAGGATGTGCTTGCACGACAAGTCCACCGTCTGCCTTGATTTTTTGATAGTGGGTAATGTGATCCCAAGTCATCATTTCAGGGTGGTCTTTTAACCATTTTTTGTCAAGTCCGTAAATTAGAAATTCATCTCCATTAAAGCGACACTCCCATGCGAAAAATACTTTGAGTCCTTGTCGGTCTCCTTCTGCTTTGGCATCTTCATAGCCGCTACAGAAGATGTCTACACGCTCTTCCCACGGCAAATTTTGGGGGACACAACAGTTGCCATTAAAGAAATGGTCTGTGACAATAATACCATCATAACCAAGATTTTTATAGAAAGAAATATATTCGGAACCTGTACTTTTGGCACATGCACTGGCAGCAGTTGTATGTAGATGGGTTTCATAAATGTAAGACATATGTAAAATACCTCCTAAAATATTGTTTCAAAAAGATATTATAACATAAAGTTTGCAGAAAGGGAATCAAAAGCAATGGAACAAAACAGAACACCGCTTCTGGATGCAGTGACAAAATTTATTGACAAGAAGCCGGCGTATTTTATGGTGCCTGGACATCGATTGGAAAAAGGAATCAGTTCACACTGGACAGACAAAGTTGGAGAGAAGATTTTTGCGTATGATGTGACAGAGACGCCGTTTACAGATGATTTACATTGTCCCCAAGATGCAATCGATAAAGCACAGAAGTTGCTTGCGGCACTTTATAGAGCTGACCAGAGTTTTTTCTTGGTAAATGGAAGTACATGTGGCAATGAAGCAATGATTCTTAGTGCAGCGTTTGAAGGGGAAAAGATTATGGTCGCCAGAAATGCCCATAAGTCTGCGATGATGGGATTAATTTTGTCTGGGGCAAAGCCTGTGTATGTGATGCCAGAAGTAATTTGGGACTGGGGGATACAGGGGGAGATTACAGAGAATTCTGTCAGAAAGGGATTAGAAGAAAATCCTGATTGCAAAGCAGTATTCTTAGTAAATCCAAGTTATTATGGGGTGTGTTCAGATTTGGAAGCGATTGCCAAGGTTTGTCATACATATGAGGCTCTTTTGCTTGTGGATGAGGCACATGGAGGACATTTGTATTTTCATGATGTGCTTCCAACGGGAGCACTTGAGGCAGGTGCTGATGTTTGTGTGCAAAGTATGCATAAAGTGACAGGTGCTTTGACACAGAGTTCTGTATTACATATAAAATACCATGGCGTAGGCAGTACAATACTAGAGCGGATTGCACAAAATCTACAGCTTGTACAAAGTACAAGTCCAAGTTACCTTTTGTTGACATCACTTGACTGTGCGCGGTATGAGCTTGCGTTACATGGAACAGAAATGATGGAGAAGGCGTTGTCTCTTACTGCTTATGCAAAAAAAAAGATTGTGGAAATTCCGGGATTTCGTTGCATGGAAGGCAGTCAGGTTGACAACACGCGCCTTGTACTTTCTGCGTGTGAGATTGGGCTGACAGGGTATGCCCTAGAAAAACTGCTCTCTGAAAAGTATGCGGTTTATGTGGAACTTTCAGATCAAGAAAATGTACTTGTGATTGTTACCTATGCAAATGAAAAGCAGGATTTGGACAGACTAATTACAGCATGTGCTGAAATTAGCAAAGCCTATATAGGAAATGCTACTTTACGCAGAGAAAATAGGTGTCTATTGTTTCCACAGCTACCACAACAGGTTATGACACCACGCAGTGCTTATTTTGCTAAAAAAATATTTGTAGGTTGGCAAGAGGCAGTTGGACGAGTGTCCGGTCAAATGATTGCGCCATATCCGCCAGGGATTCCTGTGTTATATCCTGGTGAACGAATCACGCAGGAAGTGTGGGCGTATATTGAACATTTTCGTAGAGAAGGACGCCATATGCATGGTGTGGACAAAGAAGGAAAACTGGAGAAAATACAAATTATACCAGAGTAGAACGACAAAATAAAATGAATAGTATTGTCAATACAGATTTTTACAAGAGCTTTTAGTGCATTGTTTAGGTTGTGGGAGAAAAAGTAGACTTGACAAGAATTGTGTTATGGCTGATAATAGACGAGTAGATTTTATAGGAGGAGGCGAAAAAATGAATGAAAAGATAGCAGCGTTGTTAAATGAACAGATTAACAAGGAATTTTATTCTGCATATCTGTATCTTGATATAGCAAATTTTTATACAAAAAAAGGACTGGATGGATTTGCCAATTGGTATGAAGTACAGGCGAAGGAAGAGCAGGATCATGCAATGTTGATGTACCGATATTTACACAATAATGATCAGGAGGTTACATTGGAGGCGATTGCAAAGCCAGACGTAGTATTTGAGACTTTGATTGATCCACTCAAAGTTGGACTTGCACATGAGCGTTATGTCACATCACTGATTAACACAATCTATGATGTTGCGCAGGAAGCAAAGGATTTTCGGACGACGCAGTTTTTGGATTGGTTTGTCAAAGAACAGGGCGAGGAGGAAAAAAATTCTATGGATCAGATTACCAAAATGGAACTTTTTGGTGACGATGCACGCAGTCTGTATATGTTAAACAGTGAATTAGGAACGCGGGTATACACGGCTCCATCGCTGGTAATATAATATTGTGTACTTGTGTTGACAGATCCAAGAATGAATGTATAGTACAATTTTAGAAATAAAGTTTGGATTATTTTTTTATACTTATAAAAGCAGGGAGATAACTGGTTTTTAAGACCGCTCTCTGCTTTTTTATACATATATTGACGCAGAGGAAATATGTTATTGTATGACACATCGGCGGCATGGCGAGTAAGAAGAAATAACTTTTCTTGCCTGATTGTACACAAATATCCAAAAGAGAACTGTCAGATATCGTTGACAGAGATGTTACTCATTTTTTAACAAGTGGAGGTAAAAAACTATGGTTGCTATATTCCCTTCTTGATGATATAATGTCAGAAGCCAAAAGAAAATAATTTTCAAAAAATTATAGGGAGCTATTTCTTTAATGAAACATAATTTTATCTTAGTCGGGGAAAGACTTCCGTTTCTACCAGTGGTGAGAACAATACAATTTTGTCTCAGTGGGTGTGTAATCTTTGACTGAGATAAACCTCTGGCAGGATTGTAGGTGCACGAGTTGGTTTTGCGTCAGCAAAGTTGACGCGCACGCTATAACAAAAATGCCAATAATATTCTTAAATTTACATACGGAAAGTAAGGCGCATACTTATGAAGGTTGTAATCTGCGATGATTGTATTGAAGACTTACAAATGATAGAAACTCTACTTGAAAAATATGAGAAATCGGCTCTGGATATTGGCTTTGCCGTTGAGAAATATTTGGATGCTACTATATTGTATGATAGAATTTTGGCGGGGGAGCAGGCAGATATTTATATATTGGATATGATTATGTCTGACAGAACAGGACTAGATATTGGCAGTTTGATTCGCAAAGCTGGTAGCGACGGAGTAATTATTTATATTACTTCTTCTGATGATTATGCACTGGAGGCTTACGGGGTTCATGCAGCGCGGTATTTATTAAAACCGGTTAGTGAGGAAAATTTTTTTGAGGCCATAGATTTGGCACGTTCCTATAGTAGAATTTATAAGGAACATTTATTTTTAATTAAGACAAAGAAAGGCACTATATCAGTATCGTATTCTCGAATTGAATATATTGAGAATTATTCTCGGACTCTAAATGTTTGTTTGGATGATGGAGAAAATATTAGGAGTATTTTTATCCGAAAATCATTTGACGAGGAAATTCGAGAAATAGCAAAGGACAGGAATTTTTTGCAGGTACATAAATCCTTCCTTATTAATATGAAACACGTCAAGAGATTGGAACAAGGTGAGATTGTAATGGAGAGCGGAAAAAGGATTCCGATTAGTAAAACCAGAGCTACGGATGTAAAAAGGACATACTTGCAGTTTCTTTCTGAATGCTACAGGTAGGGGGCGAAAAGTGTGAACTACAAAAATATTTCGTATCTAATTAGTCATATCTTTTTAATGCTGTTTATGTATTTGTTTATAGTGCATCGTTATTCCAAAAAGAAGACAGCAGGTTTGTGTATTACTTCCTTCTTAATTTTGAGTTCGACAGATTGTTTGAAATTGAACTTTTTTCCAGAGAGTCAGATGTGTTATTTTTGGGTGACGATTTTTCAGATATGTGTGACACAGTTTACGGGGATATATATTGCAAAGTATCGAGATAGTAAGCTCTTATTCGTAGGACTCAGTGCTTCCAACTATGTTATAGCAGGGAGTGTTATGGCCACAATTATATATATTTGGACGCAAAATATGGTGCTTTCCATGACAGGAAGCATTGGGGTTCATATAGCTATTCTTTTGATATTGTATATCCGAATCAGAGCTATCTGGTTTCGATTTCAGGAACGAGAGACAGAGAAAGGCTGGTGGGAGTTGTGTTTAATACCAGTGTTTTTTTATTGTGGTTTCTGTACACTGGCATTTTTTCCAATTAAGCTTGAAGAAAATCCACAGAATATTTTAGCGGTAATATTATTTCTTATTACAATGTTTGTCTCTTATGTGGTTGTGCTACGATACTTGGAAAGTGAGTCGGAGCGAACAAGTATCTACTGGAAAAATGTGTTTTTTGAATCCTATGTTAAAGGGTTGGAAGACCAATATAGTTTGGTAGAACAGTCTGAGCAAAATTTGAAAATACTACGTCATGATATGCGTCATTATTCTGGCATGATCGATGCTCTTTTGAATCAAGGGGCTTATGATGAGATACGAAATGTCACTGCACATATTCAGGCAGTATCAGATGAAAATAAAATAGTTAAATATTGTGAGAATTTAATGGTGAACTCAATTATTACGCATATGATGGAAAAAGCACAGCAGCATGATGTTACTGTGCAACTTGAGGCGATTGTTCCACGAGATGTTCCATTTAATAACTATGAGTTTGCAGCGGTGATTGCCAATCTGATTGAGAATGCAGTACGTTGTGTAAGTGAATTTCAGATAAAAGAAAAATGTATAAAGACAAAAATAGAATGTGATATGGGACATGTATTAATTCATGTGCAAAATACATATGAAAAGGAAATTATATTAGATTCCGTGACAGGACTTCCAAAGAGTCAGGCAGGAGAAGGACATGGTTTAGGAATGCAAAGTGTCCAGACATTTTCGGATAAGATTGGAGGAAATATAGGCTGTTATTGCGAAGAAGGTATTTTTCACATTTTGTTGTTTGCAAAAATTGATGGAAAAAGAGGGAAAGGAATGACAAGAGCATAAATTTAATAAATGAATATTCTTTGGGAACTGTTACGAATTGTTTGATGAGACTGTCATGAATTGTTGATATTTGGTGTATTATGTGATATACTTGGCAATAATTATTAGGAACTGTGAGTTTCTTCTAACTGACAAAAATTAGAAGCCGTACTGGCTGAGTGGGAGAGAAAAATGATAGTAAATGAGTCTGCTGAGAATTATCTGGAAACGATATTGATATTAAGCAAAAAGCTTCCAGTTGTGCGTTCGGTTGATATTGCAAACGAGCTTGACTTTAAGAAATCAAGTGTGAGTATTGCAATGAAAAATCTGCGGGAAAAAAATTATATTACAGTTACAGATGCAGGTTTTATTTATCTTACAGAATCTGGCAGCAGGATTGCACAGATGGTGTACGAAAGGCATGAATTTATTTCTGATTGGCTAATAAAGCTGGGGGTTTCTTCCGATATTGCCGCTGAGGATGCATGCAAAATAGAGCATATATTAAGCCAAGAAAGTTATGATGCAATCAAAATGTTTGTAAAGGAACATCTACAATAATTTTCTATTTTTATGTACACGGGCGTTCGTTAGCGAAAACTAATGGACGCCCGTGTGCGTGAGCAAAAAGATATATTAAGAAATTGGTACTAAAATACTGCTCAAGTATGATTCTTGTTTCCAAACTGTTTAAAATGTGTTAGAATAACAATAATAATAGTTTGGAAAGTAAGAACATAAAGGAGGAATTTGTATGAAACTTACCTTTGTAGGAGCGGATCATCAGGTAACAGGAAGCTGTCATTTTATGCAGGCGTGCGGTAAGAATATTCTTGTGGACTGTGGTATGCAGCAAGGATCTAATCCCTTTGAGTGCTGTGAGTTACCTGTTGATGAGGCACAGATTGACTATGTATTTTTGACCCATGCGCATGTAGACCATTCGGGAAATCTTCCATTGTTGTATGCAAGGGGCTTTCGCGGACAGGTATATACGACGGAGGCATCTGCGGATTTATGTTCCATTATGTTGCGTGACTGTGCACATATTCAGATGCAAGAGGCAGAGTGGAAGAACAGAAAGGCAAAAAGACATTCTGGACTTGAATTGGTCGAGCCAGCATACACGATGGAAGATGCCGACGGCGTGATAAAAAATATTGTTCCATGCGCCTATAATAAGAACATTGAGATTAGTGCAGGGATTTGTATTCGATTTACAGATGTGGGACACTTGCTTGGTTCTGCAAGTATTGAGGTTTGGTTGACCGAGGATGGCGTAACAAAGAAAATTGTCTTTTCAGGTGATATTGGCAATAAAAATCAGCCGTTAATTAAAGACCCAATCTATACTAAAGAGGCAGATTATGTTGTCATGGAGGCCACATATGGGGATCGGTATCATCCAAGACAGAAGGAAGGGTATGTGTCAGACCTTGCAGAAGTGATTAATCGGACTTTTGCAAAGGGTGGAAATGTTGTTATTCCCTCTTTTGCGGTGGGTAGGACACAAGAAATTCTATATTTTTTAAGGAAGATCAAAGCAGATAAAATGATACCCAATTTCCCGCGGTTTGAGGTATATGTGGACAGTCCGCTTGCTGTGGAAGCCACGGGAGTATTTCAGAAAAATATATATACCTGTTTTGATGAGGAGGCAATGGAGTTGGTGAACAAAGGCATTAATCCATTGAACTTTCCAGGACTAAAGCTTGCCATTACCAGTGAGGAATCGAAAGAGATTAATTTTGATATGACGCCGAAAGTGATTATTTCTGCGAGTGGTATGTGTGAGGCAGGAAGAATTCGACATCATTTAAAACACAATCTTTGGAGACCAGAGTGTACAATTCTCTTTGTAGGATACCAGGCGGCAGGTACACTCGGACGTATTCTAATAGAAGGTGCAGATGAGGTTAAACTTTTTGGCGAGGCTGTGGAAGTTAGAGCGAAGATTACACAATTGCCAGGACTTAGTGGCCATGCGGATAAAGGGGGCTTGATTGAGTGGGTAAATGCCTTTGAGAAAAAGCCTGACAAAGTATTTATTGTGCATGGTGAAGATACTGCTTGCAGTCTGTTTGCAGATTGCTTGAGAACAGAACATGGGCATGATGCATATGCGCCTTATTCGGGTACACGCATTGATCTTATTACAGGAGCTGTTGAGTTTGAGGCTTCTCCGGTTGCAGTCAAGAAACGTCTGCGCAGTGTATCAGATGTATTTGCTAGACTGTTGGCGGCTGGACAGAGATTGATTGCGGTTATTTACAAGAATGAAGGTAAGCCCAACAAAGAGTTGGCAAGATTTGCAGACCAGATTAATTCTCTTGTAGATAAATATGATTAAAACGGTTGGAGGACAAACAATATGAATTTGATAGCGGCTGTGGACAATAATTGGGCGATTGGTTATCAAAGTAGTCTGTTAGTACGCATTCCAAATGATCAGAAGCGGTTTCGCGAGATGACAGAAGGAAAGGTAATTGTCATAGGTAGAAAAACTTTGGAGACGTTTCCGCAGAAACAGCCGCTAAAAAATCGTGTAAATATTGTTTTATCACGCAATAGACAATATCCGATGAAAGATGGCGTTGTTGTTGCTTCGATAGAACAACTTTTGGAAGAACTGAAAAAGTACAATGATAAACAGATTTATGTAGCTGGGGGAGCGACAGTGTATGAACAACTCCTTCCTTACTGTGATACCGCATATATTACCAAAATAGACTATGTATATCAGGCAGATGTGTATTTTCCAAGACTTGATAACTTGTCAGACTGGGAATTGATTGAGGAAAGTGATGAGCAGACTTATTTTGACCTGACATATTTTTTTCAGAAATATATACGGAAATGTTGACTTTTGTGTTTTATCGTATAATAATAAAAAGTTAAGAAGTACAAGAGATTTTAAGTGATTATTTCTATAAACAGGAGGAGAAAGCGAAAATGGAGAAGAAAGATTTGGATTGGTCCAGTCTTGGTTTTGGTTACAGACAGACTGAGAAAAGATATGTGACAAATTTTAAGAATGGAACTTGGGATGAGGGAGGTCTTACGGAAGATGCGAATATTGTTCTAAATGAGTGTGCAGGGGTTTTGCAATATGCACAAACTTGTTTTGAAGGCTTAAAAGCATATACAACACAAGATGGAAAGATTGTGGTGTTTCGGCCGGATTTGAATGAGCAGCGTATGCATGACAGCTGTGTGCGTCTTGAGATGCCACCACTTCCAGAAGGGCGTTTTGTGGAAGCTGTTAAACAGGTAGTTAGAGCAAATGAGGCATATGTTCCTCCCTATGGTTCTGGAGCAACCCTCTATTTGAGACCATATATGTTTGGCACAAATCCTGTAATCGGTGTAAAACCAGCAGATGAATATCAGTTTAGAATCTTTACCACTCCTGTTGGACCTTATTTTAAAGGCGGTGCAAAACCTTTGACAATCAGAGTGAGTGATTTTGATCGAGCAGCACCAAACGGAACAGGTCATATTAAAGCGGGCCTAAATTATGCGATGAGTCTGCATGCAATTGTAACTGCACACCAGGATGGATTCGATGAAAATATGTATCTTGATCCGTCATCACACACCAAGGTAGAGGAGACAGGCGGTGCAAATTTCCTTTTTGTGACGAAGGATAATAAAGTTGTCACCCCAAAATCAAGCAGTATTTTACCTTCGATTACACGCCGTTCACTAATGGTTGTAGCAAAGGAATATCTTGGATTAGAAGTGGAAGAGCGGGAAGTATTCTTTGATGAAGTGAAAGATTTTGCAGAGTGCGGACTTTGTGGAACGGCGGCGGTGATTTCTCCTGTAGGAAAGATTGTAAATAAAGAGGAGGAGATTTGTTTGCCATCTGGTATGGAGGAAATGGGTCCTATTACCAAAAAACTTTATGATACATTGACTGGAATTCAGATGGGACGTATCGAGGCGCCAAAAGGATGGATTGTGGAAGTTTTATAATAAAATCGAGTAAGGAATGTTTATCTTCCTTACTCGATTTTTTATATATAAGGCATTAGTGACAAATAACTGAGTGTTCCAGGAGAAACCTCGGTTCCTTTTTCTAATAAGGAGATAAGCCCCTGCAAAGTTTCTGCTATTTCTTGAGGCGTAGATGGAATCAAGGTATTGTCCAGTTTGACAGCAATTACAATCAATGCGATTTCAGCGAGTGCACCAGGAGAATTAAAATGGATTTCACCTTTTTCGATGCCTTGTTTGATAATTTCTGTCAGGTCAGATTTTAGTTCTGACACAACATGTGACAGATATTTCTGATGCAGAAATGCTAAATCCTGCGCACTGACATTATCTGTAGAGTGGTCATTTTGCTTGATAAAGGCAGTGGAAGAATTTTGGCATGCCTGAAATAACATTGCCATGCGCGTAAAGGGAGAGACTTCTGTCTGTGTGGCAAGGTTTTTAGCTGTAAGCAGCGGTTTTTCGTAACTGCGTTCTATCAGAGAGTCTAAAATTGATTCTTTGGAAGGAAAATAGTAATAAATACTACCTTTTCCAATACCTGCCTTTTGCGCAATCTCACTGACAGAAATATTCTGTATTTTCTTTTCTTCCAGAAGTTGCTGGAGCGCGTCTAATATCAAGTTATACTTTTTCTCGCTTTTTTTAATATCGGGCATGGATAATGCTCCCTTTCCTTTTTATGATTAAAATATTGATGACTACAGCGAAAAATAGATGAGCGTAACCACAGGGATTGTACAAAAGGTGTGGGTTAGACTCAATTTATGGGTAATTAATATAAGTATATCACAATTTTATTTGGGGAACAATGACAAAAGTGTCACAAAAAGATACAAAAATCAGGCATAATTTTTGGGGAAAATATACTTGACCGACGGTCGAAAAATATGGTAGGATAAAAGAAATTAAAGCCGACTGATGGTCGAAAAGTGTCGAATAACAAAGTTGTTCACACAGCCGCAGTCAACTTCAGTATACTTTTCAATTTTAAATAAGGATATAATATGGAGGAAAGATATGACATACGCAGATTTTTTTTATGAAATTAAAGGGAAATTTATGGGAGCAGATGTAAGTGATATTCATGAGCATTTGGCTTATCAGTTTAACATTGAGGACGAGGAAGCAGGGGGCGCATTCTACGTAGAGGTTAAGGATGGGGTACTCTATGTGGAGCCATATGAATATTATGACCGCGATGCAATGTTTATCAGCACACCGGAAGTATTCCGCAAAATTGCAGCTGGCGAGATGGACCCTGTGTGGGCGTTTACGACACAAAAACTTCGAGTAGAGGGAAATATTGATAAGGCGCTGAAGTTGAACGATATTATTCAACGCAAGAAGAAAGAGCAGAAGAAGGAAGCAAAAGAGGCAAAAAAGGCCGAGAAAGAAGCAAAGAAAGCTGAGAAGGAAGCTGCAAAAGAAGAGAAAAAGGCAGAGAAGAAATAATATTCACAACAGCAAATAACACTATAATTTCAGTGCAGTGTGGAGGCGCAGACAATGGGAATTATGAAAAAAGCGATGGCGTGTGCAGGCGTTCTTGCTGCTGCGAGCATCGGAGAAACCGCATATTTTTATAGGCGGACAATGAAACGAAACAATGCGAAGGTAGAGCGGACCATCAAGATGTCCGGTACAGACTGGAGTCAATATGCACCGATGATGCAGGAACGAAAGGCATTTATGCTTGAGCAGAACCATAAAGATATCACCCAGACCTCATTTGATGGACTTAAGCTTCATGCGACATTTTTTCCAGCAATTAATGAGGCGCAAGACAGAAAAAAGGTTGCCATTTGTTTTCATGGATACACAAGTCAGGGAATGTCAGACTATATTGGCTTGTCAGGATATTATCTCAACAAGGGATATGCCATGCTGTTGCCAGATGCAAGAGCACACGGCACAAGCGAGGGCGAGTATATTGGATTCGGCTGTTTAGATAGAAAAGATGCACTTGTATGGATTGATTGGGTAGTAAAAGAGCTTGGAGAGGATGTCGAAATTATATTGCATGGAACATCGATGGGGGGTGCAACGGTGTTGATGGCGAGTGGGCTAGATTTGCCTGCGCAAGTAAAGGGAATTGTATCTGACTGTGGATTTACCTCTCCTAAGGAAGTCTTTACACATGTGTTAAATACGATGTATCATCTGCCAGCGTTTCCGGTGATACCAGGCGCAGATGTAATCAATAAAAAACTTGCTGGCTATGGCATGGATGAGTGTAATGCAAAGCGCGAAGTAGCACATGCAAAAGTTCCAATCTTGTTTATTCATGGTTCCAATGATACTTTTGTTCCAGCACACATGTGCGATGAAATTTATGACTGTTGTACATCCCCGAAAAGAAAACTGATTGTTGAGGGTGCTGCACATGCAGAGAGCTACTATAAGGACACTGAAAACTATGAGAGAGCATTGGATGAGTTTTTTGATTCATTGGCGGTGCAGAATGATTAGAAATAGAGGGAGATAGTGTGAAATTAAAATTTCACATATCCTGATTAGTACGCCCGCCAAAGCGGGCAGATGGGAGTTCGTATGAAAACAAGAAAAGGATATAAGACATACCCGTTGACAGCTGCACAAAAGTACCATTTTTATTATGCAGATTACTGTCCAGGAAAAGAAATTCTCAATGTCGGTAGCAGTCTTACAATTGATTTTGAGTTGAACGTTGATGAGCTTAGAAAGGCGATTTACAAAGCGTATGAGCGCAATGAGTCTATGCGTGCAAGACTTGTGTTTGATGAAAAAGAGAAAACATGGTATCAATATATTGTGGACAAAGAGGAGCGAGAACTCGAGTTTGTGGACTTCACAGGTAAGACTATGGAGGAGGCAGAAGCCGAGATGACAGCATGGACGCGCATTCCATTTGGTCAGGATGAGCCAATGAACAAAATTGTCATCATTAAAACCCCAGATAATTTTGAGGGGATGTTTATTGTGGGCGATCATAGATTTCTCGATGCGCAATCTTTGATTGGTTTTATGAAGGATGTTATTGAGCTATATTGTAACGCAAATTTTGAGAATGTACCTTATCCAGCTGATACACGTTCTTATATCGAGCAGATTGAAAAGGATTTTGCATATGAAGCTGGAAGCAAAGCACAAGCAAGAGATCGGGAATATTTTCACAAGATGTTTGAAGCACCAGAACCTATTTATAATGGCATTGAAGGAAGAAAGAGACTGGACGATGCAAGGCGCGCGACAAAGAATCCAAATCTTCGGGCGGCACCTACTGGTTCAGATAGCTTTATAGCGGATATTGATATTTTCCATCTGGAAGGAGAACCAACAGCGCGGTTAATGAAATTTTGCGAGGAGCAGCATATTTCATTGCAATGTTTGCTCATTATGGGAATACGCACATATCTGCAAAAGATGAACAATTGCGAGGATGTTTCTATGATGGTTGCATATGCCCGTAGAGCGACGCTGTTAGAGAAAAAATCGGGCGGTACTCGTATCCATAGTTTCCCGTTCCGAACAATTATTTCTGAGGACAAGACCTTTTTGGAGGGCATCCTAGAAATTAGAGATAAGCAAAATGAGATTTTCCGCTATGTAAATTTTGATCCAGTGGAGTGTATGAATTATAAGAAAGAAGTATATAAAACGCCGCTTGGTATGGGATATGAGACAGTAGCGCTCACATATCAACCTGCGACATTACGCGAGAAGGGATTAGTTGACTTAGGTGACATTCAGTACAAAACAAAGAGATATGGAAATGGCTATTATGCAGATGGACTCTATCTGACAGTAATGCACAGACCAGAGGACAATGGTTTGGATTTTAGTTTTGAGCATCAGGTAAAAGCATACAGTAGAGAAACGCTGGAACTGTTTTATTACTATATGTGCAAGATTATGTTTAAGGGAATTGAAAATCCAAATTTGAAGATTGGTGCTGTGATAAAATTAATTTAAGAATACCATTTGTATTTTTACTAAAAAAATGACCAAGTAAGATTTTGATTCTGGTCATTGATAGAAGAATTTGGTAAACTAAAAAAGACTTCAAGAGTCTATTACAAAGAAAGGTAGGGTTCATAATGTTTGAAAAATTAGCAGACATCATCACAAATTATGTCGAGGTAAAGAAGGAAGATATCAAACCAGAGTCACGATTTATGGAGGATTTAGGATTTAGTTCTTTTGACTTTATGAGTATGCTTGGTGAGGTAGAAGAAGAGTTGGATATTGAAATCAATCCTGAAGAAGCGGCGGACATTCGCACTGTTCAGGAAGCAGTGAATTATCTGGAGAAATTGTAAAATAAGTAGCGAAATTGTGCAATATGAATGTATGTGTAGGGAATTGTTTTGATTAGATAGTAATTATTTAAGGTATTTTTAAACGTTCTCTAAAACAGCAATATTGCACAATTTCTTTATAAAGAAGAATTAATACAATTATTAGACACTGTAATAGGATAAAGTTCCGATAACAGAGAGAAAGGATAATAATATGAATGAGATTTATCATACAATACGAGCGCTGCTGGTGGCCGCAGAGCAAAACTTCGGTGTGCAAGATGCGTTCCGCTACAAGGTGAAAGACAGCGGGGACGGTGGCAAGAAGGAAGTAAAAGTTGAGGCAAAGACTTACACACAGTTTAAAAATGATACAGAGTGTTTTTCCGCTGTGCTTGCCGCAATTGGAGAGCAGGGAAAGCATATTGCAGTGATTGGTCCCAACTCTTATTCGTGGGTGGTTGCATATTTTGGTATAGTGGATAGTGGAAGTGTTGCAGTGCCGCTCGATGCAAATTTACCAGATGAGGATTTGTGCGAGTTGATTAATCGTGCAGATGTGACAACGCTTGTCTACGACGAAACGAAATCCGGCGTGGCACAGATGGCAGAAAAGTGTTGTGAAGGACTAAAACATATAATTTGTACTGGGGAGCCACAGGGAGTTAGCAGTGGATTATCGATGTGGAAATTGATTGGTGAACAGAGTGCAGGCTTTGATTATACACCTAAGCCGGAAGAGCTTGCAACCATTATGTATACTTCTGGTACAACGGGAAAGAGCAAGGGTGTTATGCTTACCCATAGAAATCTCGCGGAAAATGCGACTTGCCTCGATATGGGATTAGAGTCAGGAATCGTAATCTTATCTGTTCTTCCAGTACATCATGCGTACTGCCTTAGCATGGATATTCTAAAGGGAATTTCGATAGGTTCTGTTATCTGTATTAATGATTCTCTGTTGCGCGTAGCAAAAAACATCAAGCTTTTTGAGCCTAATATGATACTAATGGTTCCCCTAATGATTGAGACACTTGCTAAAAAGCTTGAGGAGGCAGCATGGATTCCGGCACCACTTGTCAAGGCCAAGGTGTTCGGTAAGCAGTTTCATACAGTGTGTAGTGGAGGTGCATATCTCAATCCAGCGTATCTTGAGATGTTTAAAAAGTATGGTATTACCATTTGGCAAGGGTATGGTATGACAGAGTGTTCGCCAGTTATCAGCACCAACTATGGTAATTTTATGAAAGATGGTTCTGTGGGTAAATTGATGCCTAACTGTGAGGCAAAAGTGGTGGACGAGGAACTTTGGGTAAAAGGTTCAAGTGTGATGCAAGGTTATTATAAGATGCCTAAGGAGACAGAGGAGACGCTCACTGACGGGTGGTTAAGGACTGGTGATCTCGGCTATGTGGACGAGGATGGATTTATCTTCTTAACCGGGCGCAAGAAGAATCTGATTATCACGCCAAACGGTGAGAATGTATCGCCAGAAGAAATTGAGAATAAGCTTGGAGAGAACCGTCTTGTACAAGAAGTGCTTGTGCGTGAAAGTGAAGGTACAATTGAGGCAGAGATTTTCCCAGATTACGAATATGCTGGTAAGAAGAAAATTAAGGATATGCAAGGTGAGTTGCAAAAAATTATTGATATATACAATAAAACGGCACCGCTTTACAAGAGAGTGTTTAAATTGAAAGTGCGTGAGACTGAGTTTGAGAAAAACACGACAAAAAAGATTAAGCGGTTTTAATATGAGAATAGTAATGGAACATACAAGCCAAAAATAATATCGAAAAAAATACTTGCAATGATTTTTCGCTTGTGCTATTCTAAGAGCAATAAAAATTTTGGAATAAAAATGATATACATTTCAAAAAATGCGATGAAAGAGACTCTTGTCAATGAAAACGACAGGAAGATGGCGTCACTGACTGAGAGCGCTGTCCGCGGAAGTTGACGAAGGGAACACTCTGGAGCAGATTGCTCGAAAAAGTACAAGATAGATAGTGCTTTAGTAGGACAATACGTGAGCGTGCGTTAAACGTAAGAGAGGATATAACATCAAAGTATTTTGGTGTTTTGTCAATGCGGGTGGTACCGCGGGTATAGTTCAATTATCCGTCCCGGAATACATTTTGTATTCCGGGATTTTTTGATGCACACAGGTATCCATAGAAAGTTTTTTGTAATCTTTTGGTTTTTATGTTGCGAAAAGATTGCAAAAGCAATGGAATTTGTTGAGGAGGATATGAAATGTACAGAGACATTACAATGAAAGAAATTAGCGAACAGTATATCGGTCAAATGTTACAGGTAGCAGGCTGGGTAGAAAACATTCGGGATCACGGTGGTGTGTCATTTGTTGACTTGCGCGATATGTATGGTGTATTGCAGGTGGTTATGAGAGACACGACACTCTTGGAGGGCATCACTAAAGAAATGTGTCTCTCGATTGAGGGACTTGTGGAGAAGCGTGACAAGGACACTTACAATCCAAAAATTCCGACAGGGACAATTGAACTTGAAGCAAAAAAAGTAACAGTTCTTGGAAAAGTATATCAACAGCTTCCGTTTGAAATTATGACATCAAAGGAGACGCGCGAGGAGATACGACTAAAATATCGTTATTTAGACCTTAGAAATAAAAAGGTAAAAGATAATATAATTTTTCGTTCGCAAGTTATTAGTTTTCTGCGACAGAAGATGACAGAGATGGGATTTTTGGAGATTCAAACCCCAATTTTGTGTGCGTCGTCGCCAGAGGGCGCAAGAGATTATATCGTTCCTTCCAGAAAATATAAAGGTAAATTTTATGCGCTTCCGCAGGCACCACAGCAGTATAAGCAACTTTTAATGGCTTCCGGCTTTGACAAATATTTTCAGGTTGCACCATGTTTTCGTGATGAGGATGCGCGTGCGGACCGTTCGCCAGGTGAGTTTTATCAGCTTGATTTTGAGATGAGTTTTGCAACGCAGGAAGATGTGTTCAAGGTAGGAGAAGAGGTGCTCTCAGCGACATTTGAGAAGTTTGCGCCAAAAGGCTATACGATAACAAAGGCACCTTATCCAATTATTAGTTATAGACAAGCGATGATAGAATTTGGTACAGATAAACCAGATTTAAGAAACCCACTGCGTATTCTTGATGTGACAGGCTTTTTCCAAAAGTGTTCTTTTAAACCTTTTATTGGTAGGACAGTGCGAGCAATCAAAGTGCACGCTGAGATGTCAAAAGGTTTTCATGAGAAGCTGTTGGATTTTGCGACTAGTATGGGAATGGGTGGTCTTGGATATCTTGAGATTGCGGAAAATATGACATACAAAGGACCGATTGATAAGTTTATTCCAGATGAGCAGAAACCAGAACTTGCCATGCTTGCAGAACTGGAAGTGGGAGATACAATTTTCTTTATCGCGGATAAGGAGGAGCGTGCAAATTATTATGCAGGGCAGTTGCGTATTGAGCTTGGCGAGAAACTTGACCTATGTGAAAAGAATGCATACCGTTTTTGCTATATCAACGATTTTCCAATGTTTGAGCGGGACCCTGAGACAAAGCAGATTGGTTTTACACACAATCCATTTTCGATGCCGCAGGGAGGGTTTGAGGCGTTGAACAGTGAGAATCCTTTGGATATTCTAGCGTATCAATATGATATTGTGTGTAATGGTGTAGAGCTATCAAGTGGTGCTGTCAGAAATCATGATATGGAGATTATGGTGAAGGCGTTTGAGATTGCTGGATATGATAAGAAGACATTACAAACAAAGTTTGGGGCACTCTATCAGGCATTTCAATTTGGGGCGCCACCACATGCAGGCATGGCACCGGGAATTGACAGAATGCTTATGCTGTTGAAAAATGAGGAAAATATTAGAGAAGTAATTGCTTTTCCAATGAGTGGTTCGGCGCAAGATTTGATGTGCAGTGCACCAAATAATGTTACAGAACAACAACTGCGAGAAGTGCATATTAAGGTTCGGGATTAAGATTGTATTTTAGAAAAATAGAGAGAGGAAAAGCAATAAATGAAAAGAAGTGTGATAAGAGCAGGAGGTTGGATATGGCAAATGTGATTACGGACGAGACAATTGAATATGTGGGAATTCTTGCTAAACTTGCGCTCTCAAAGGAGGAGAAGGAGCAGGCGAAGAAGGACATGAACAGAATGTTGGATTATATTGACAAGTTAGCAGAGCTGGACACGACGGGGATTGAGCCAATGTCGCATGTATTTCCGATACAGAATGTATTTCGCGAGGATATTGTGACAAATAGCGATCAAAGTGAAAATACTTTGAAAAATGCGCCTGGCACAAAAGATAATATGTTCATGGTGCCAAAAACGTTTGAGTAAACGTTTGAAAAGATAAAAATGAATGGGGGAATATAATGGAGATTTTAGCATACAGCGCCGTAGAATTATCTGCGGCAATTAAGGAGGGTAAAGTTACCGCAGTTGAGGCGATGGAGGCAGTGCTTGCACAGATTGACGAGAGAGAAAATACAGTGAATGCTTACGTGACAATTGATAGAGAACAAGCGCGAAAGGCCGCTGCTATTACGCAGGAAAAGATTGAAAAAGGCGAACTTACAGGATTGCTTGCCGGGGTTCCTGTCGCTATTAAGGACAATCTGTGCACAGAGAAAATGCGCACTACATGTTCCTCGAGAATATTGGAAAATTTTGTTCCAACTTTCTCGGCGGAGGCGGTCATCAATCTTCAAAAGGCGGGGGCAGTGATGATTGGAAAGACCAATATGGATGAGTTTGCAATGGGTTCTACAACCGAGACTTCTGCATATGGAGTAACTAGAAATCCATGGAATATAAACCATGTTCCGGGCGGTTCTTCAGGAGGTTCCGCGGCAGCAGTGGCAGCGAAAGAATGCTATTTTGCATTAGGCTCTGACACAGGGGGGTCTATTAGACAGCCGGCATCTTTCTGTGGTGTGGTCGGAATGAAACCCACATACGGAACGGTTTCGCGTTATGGTTTAATCGCATACGGCTCCTCGCTTGACCAGATTGGGCCATTGACAAAAAACGTGACAGACTGCGCGGCTGTTCTGGAGGTTATTGCGTCCCATGACCCAAAGGATACCACTTCTATAAAAAGAAAAGACACGAATTTTACAGCAGCTTTAGTGGATGATGTAAGAGGTATGAGAATCGGTATTCCAAGAGATTATTTTGAGGAGGGAATTGACGTTGAAGTAAAAGATGCAGTGCTTGCAGCGGCAAAGGTACTGGCGGCAGAGGGTGCGATTGTTGAGGAGTTTGATTTGAGCCTTGTCCCGTATGCGATACCGACCTACTACACAATTGCAGCGGCCGAGGCAAGCTCGAATTTGGAACGCTTTGACGGTATCAAGTACGGTTATCGTGCAGCGTCGTTTGAGGGACTTCACGATATGTACAAGAAAACACGTTCCGAAGGTTTTGGCGCAGAGGTAAAGCGCAGAATTATGCTTGGTTCGTTTGTGTTAAGTTCTGGGTATTACGATGCTTATTATCTTAAAGCCTTGAAAGTAAAGGCAATGATAAAAAAAGCTTTTGATGAAGCCTTTGTAAAATATGACTTGATTCTTAGTCCTGTCGCGCCAACTACTGCGCCCAAGTTGGGTGAAAGCTTGTTAGATCCATTGAAAATGTACCTTGGAGATATTTATACAATCTCAGTAAATCTGGCGGGATTGCCCGGGATTTCGCTACCATGTGGAACCGATTCAAAAGGGCTGCCAATCGGGTTGCAGCTAATTGCAGATAGCTTTCAGGAAAAGAAGTTAATACAGGCAGCATACACCTATGAACAAGTATGTAATAAGGAAATGAGGTGAGAGAATGGCGAAACAGTATGAGACTGTGATTGGTCTGGAAGTTCATGTGGAGCTTGCGACAAAGACAAAGATATTCTGTGGCTGTTCCACAGCTTTTGGCGGGGCACCAAATACCCATACTTGCCCTGTTTGTACAGGTATGCCAGGTTCGCTTCCAGTGTTGAATAAACAAGTGGTAAACTATGCGATGGCGGTTGGACTTGCTACGAATTGTACAATTACGCAGTATTGTAAATTTGACCGGAAAAATTATTTTTATCCAGATAATCCACAGAACTATCAAATCAGTCAGCTTTATTTGCCAATTTGTAGAAATGGGCGTGTGGAGATTGAGACTTCCGAGGGAAAAAAGATGGTAGGTATCCATGAGATTCATATGGAGGAGGATGCCGGAAAGTTGATTCATGACGAATGGGAGGATTGCTCGTTGGTGGATTATAACCGCTCTGGCGTGCCGCTGATTGAGATTGTGTCAAAGCCTGACATGAAAAATGCGCAGGAGGTTATTGCATATCTCGAAAAGCTGCGCATGATTGTACAGTATCTTGGTGCTTCGGACTGTAAGTTAAATGAAGGCTCCATGCGTGTGGATGTGAATCTTTCTGTCAGAGAGGCTGGCGCAGAGACATTTGGAACACGTACAGAGATGAAGAATCTTAACTCGTTTCGGGCAATCACTCATGCGATTGCGAGTGAGCGCGAACGACAGATTGAGCTGCTTGAAGCAGGGCAGTTGGTGATACAGGAGACAAGGCGTTGGGATGATGTAAAGGAGTATTCCTATGCGATGCGCTCAAAAGAAGATGCGCAGGACTATCGTTATTTTCCAGACCCAGATTTAGTGCCAGTTTATATTAGTGATGCGTGGCTGCAGCAGGTTAGGGATAACCAACCCGAATTTCGTGAGGAGAAGATGGCACGCTACAAAAAAGAGTTTGATATTCCAGAATATGATATTGGAATTATTACAGACTCTAAGCACTTGGCAGACTTGTTTGAAGAGACTGTGGCAATTTGTAGTCAACCCAAAAAAGTGTCAAACTGGCTGATGGGTGAAACACTCCGACTATTAAAAGAAAAGAACATGGACCCAAAGGATATTATCTTTTCACCAAAAAATCTAGCAAAGTTAATTGAATTAGTGGATAGTAAGGCGATTAATTCCACAGTAGCGAAGGAAGTATTTGAGGTGATGTTTGACAAAAATATTAATCCTGAAAAATATGTGGTGGAGAAAGGCTTAAAAACAGTAAATGACGAAGGTGTACTCCGAAAGACTGTCGAGGAGGTTCTTGCGTTAAATCCACAGTCTGTGGAAGATTACCGAAACGGTAAGGAAAAAGCGATTGGATTTCTAGTGGGACAGACCATGAAGGCAATGAAGGGAAAAGCGGACCCAGCTATGGTAAACAAGGTACTCAAAGAGTTGTTATAGAACAGAATTATGGTCTAAAAAATTATAGATTTTTTACACAAAGAGTCATATTCCAACATAAACTATAATAAACTTATAGATTGGAATATGACTTATGTATTTCTTCTTAATCATTTTGTTACTTGTTGCACTTTTTTGCAGTGTCTTTTTTCATTTTCGGAAAAAGAAAATTATCTGCAAGATTCAATGTATGGACAAATGCCAGAAATGCTGCAAGGTAGGGGAGCTTGTTAAGCCGTTTGGCTATTGTTTCCATGATGAGTGTGGCTTTTTTTCAAGCACACTAGACGCATGGCAGAGAGAGGCAGGCTATGCATGGATTTATGATTATATGGCGCCTCGCTTTCAGATGGTTTTTGATTCGTTGCCAGTCTATTTTGACTATGAAGGTAAAACTTGGCTGATTGAGTTCTGGAAAGGACAGTATGGAATCAATGCTGGTGCTGAAATCGGTATCTATCATGCGGATAGGATTCTTACGCAGAAGGAGTACAAGACGACGCGATTTGAGGCGGCATCAAACGCAGAATTACTGAATTGCTCATTTGTACTGTGCGGAAAAAATGGCAACTGTGTCAAAGTTGCACAAAATCACTGGTGGCTTACAGCGTTTTTTACGGGCAGCTTTGTATGGCCAGAGGATTTGTGCATGAAAGCAACAATACGATTTCACGACAAAAAAATGCAGTTTGCTTTTATCAGTGGGCTGCGTAGAGCAGGATGTGCAGAGCAGGATTTTTCGGTTAGCGGATTTTGTGTAACAGTTCATTTCAGCCGTACACGCAAGGTACACTACAAGCTATGTACACGCTTCTGGCGCCGTTTCTCACAGTGGAAAAACAAGATTTTCTGTAAATTGTATCTGTGGATAACAAAGCCGTTCCAATGTACAGAAGATAGAGTTTTGTGCTTGTACTATTTTATTCCAGGAGCATTTCGCTGTCTGCTTCGGATGCGCCGTTTCAACAAGCGTTGTCATCGCAAAGAACAGTATTGTCATAAACGTTGCTGTAAGAAGGGACGTCTGTGAGTGTTTCATCGCGGTTGGGGCATGCTTTTCGAGATGCCCCAATCTTACCACTCACATATCGTTCGCGATATGTTTTGATGAGTGATTGTCACAGAGGAATTGGCACCTCCTCCGACAATTTTTTAAAAAATCAACACTTATTTTTAGCGGCGCTGAAACATTATTACAGAAGAGGATTTACGTATATTGAGCTTGGGGATGGCGATGAACTCTGGGAAAACCGCAACATGAAAACTATTGTTGAGGTGCACGACGAAGTTTTTGCGATGTTTGCGCAGATGCACAGGCAAAACAGATTGTACCTTATCTATGGCAATCACGATATGATAAAAAAGAAAAATAAATTGCAACTTCCATATTCTTTTTACGAGGGAATTATTTTGAGTCCACCTAACATGCCGCAGCGCGCACTGTATCTGACACATGGGCATCAAGCAAGTCTGTTTAATTCTACTTTTTGGCGTGTGGCGTGTTTCTGTGTTCGGTATTTGTGGAGTCCGCTGGAAAATCTGGGTGTACTTGATCCGACCAGCGCGGCAAAAAACTATCGTGTGAAGAATAAATGTGAGACACGGTTGAGTGACTGGGCATCTGAAAATAGACATATTTTGATTACAGGGCACACGCATCGCCCAGTGATGCCAGGTGAGCCTTCGTTTTATTATAATACAGGTAGTTGTGTTCATCCGCATTGTATTACCTGTATTGAGGTGGAACAAGGTGCTATGACGCTTGTGAAGTGGAGCATGAGTGCCCGCGCAGACAGTACATTGTATGTAGCGCGCGAGCGAATTTCTGGTTTTGTGCCATTGCTGTCCAATAGTTCATTTGTTGATTTTTGAAATCTTGCAATAAAAAGTAAAAGTGTTTCTAGTCATCGCAACATTGCAGATAATTGGAAACACTTTTACTTTATTATTAGATGTTTGTTAGGAATACGTATATATATGTGGCTGTAATGTTAAAAGTTTACTTTGGCGCTGTGATGTGTTATATTATTTGAAAAAAGGCAAAGGCAAGAAGTCAATGAATACCTATCTTATTTTAATAGCACGTTATAGTCCGTTGTTTGTAAAACAAGATTTATTTTTGGATATAGAGAAGAATCTTGCACAGTTTGGGATATGGTCACAAGCCGCCTACCGTGTTTTCCAGGAAAATAAATCTGCGCAAAATAGTCTATATTTTCATCATAGTTATGCACAGTCAGAGATACCAATAGGACAAGAATATGATGCAATTGCATATGGTAAAAACTACAAAATACAGTCCGATTCTATATTAAAATGTCAATCTAAGATTTTATGTTTTTTTACAGCTTATAAAACACAACCATCAGACCATACGATACGGGGACATCACGAACTTAGTTTAATTCAATTTAACTCGGGAATCCCGCCTTTAGTAAAAGAGCTGTATGAAATTAAAGAACGAAAACCTATTCCAGTATCAGAACAGAACCATATTTACTTAGGTTCTGAGAATAAATTGAGAGAGCTTGTCGAAGAACAAAAAGAAAAGTCCTATTAGAGAATTGAGACTTTTAAGGGAAAGATTCGGATTTATTTTGATTATAGATTGTATTGATGTAATCCGATGAAAAAATAATTGTGGCAATGAATTAAGGAGATGGTCAAAATCATTTGGCAGTATTGTATCAAACAAACAGAGATAAAAAGTAAGGAATATCCTCAGCGTTTGCATTCTATTACAAGAGCACCACATTGTCTGTATTACAGAGGAAATATTCATATCATCAATCAAAAGTATAGTATTGCAGTAATTGGTAGTAGGCGTATGTCAGAAAATGGGAGAACACTTGCTTATCAGATTGGATATGCACTCGGCAAAAGTGGGATTAATGTGGTAAATGGACTTGCAATTGGATGTGACACGCATGCGATATATGGAGCGCTTGCGGCAGGTGGAACATGTATTGCAGTGATGCCTTGTGGATTAGAACAGATTGTGCCATATTCCAATATTCATCTTGCAAAAAAGTTGTTGTTAAATGGTGGTTGCCTAATAAGTGCATATCCGCCTATGACATCTGCACAGAGATATCAGTATGTGGAGCGTGATTGTTTACAGAGTGGAATTAGTGATGGTGTTCTAGTAATAGAGGCAAACTGTGATAGTGGAACAATGCATACTGTCCGATATGCTATAAATCAAGGGCGTCATCTGGCTTGTATCGATAGTCGTCTAGTGCAATATCAATCTGGAAATCAATGGATTGAGGGGCAACCAAATGCTTGTGTGATAAGCGAAATTGGGGATTTGGATTGTTTTATTGCAAAGATACAGCAAGAAATTGTTTACAGGCAGATAACGTTGGACACTGTTGCGAACTTTTGCGATGTTTCAGAGATTGACAGCGTGTGACAAATAAAATATAGTTTCTGTAAAAGGATTATTCACAATAGTGGAAAACTCGAAAAAAATTATTATGATAAGGATAACAGAAGAATAATTGACTTTGTAAGAAAAAGGATTGATTTTTTCAATCCTTTTTGTGTTAGGGTACTTCCTTCATTCATCGTGTCGTCGGAGTGTCATACGATAGCATACAAAAAAGCAGGATACGGGAGTCGAACCCGCCTCCTCGGCTTGGGAAGCCGATGTACTACCGATGTACTAATCCTGCAAAGCAAATATAGTATACCATGAAAATTAAAGAAATTGCAACCCCTAAAAGATTAAAAAAACATAAAATACATAGAGTAAGTTAGTTGCTTTTCACACCCACGCCAAAGTAGTGGGAATCATGCGCCAAAATGCTAAAAGCTTTAGCATTTTGTGTGCAAAATCTGTTATAATTCACACCTGAGGAACCTATAGGCTGATAAAAACTGGCATGGGTGTGAATTGTAACGTAAGTTACTGTTTATTTCAGTCGGAGAAGACGTCCGCTTCTATCAGCAGTGAGAAAACTACAATTTTGTCTCGATAGGAGTACAATTCTTGATTAAAATAAGCCTTTGGCACATTACAACAAGAATACCAATGACATTGTTAAATAGTCAATGACATTTCCTTAAGAAATTAGATGAAAGCTGAATTATTATAATAAAAATAAATGGTTTTAGAATAGACTGAAGATGAAATAGACAGTTCCTAAGTATTGCGAAAATAAAAGGGAATGTGTATACTATGTTTAGAGAAATATTGGATTTTGAATAGAAATTACAGAAAATTCTATATAAAATGCGTTATAAATAAACATAGGAGGTAAATTATTATGACTGTGACATCAGACAACAAATTAATTGGCAGGATGCTTGATCTGCTAAACAAGTTAGGTATTTCACAGCGCGACTGTGACTTGGCAGAGAAGTATTTGCGCGAGGAAGTAGAGGATGAGGTTTTAGACAAATTTGTACGAAAAGATTTAAGTGTGCCATCTCGCAATCTATATTCTGAGGCATGGACAATTACAAGACAAGTAAACAAAACTAACAATCGAGCGGTATTTGTGCGTTTTTTTAATATAATTTTTGCGATTGGTCATGGCACAGGACATCGTTTATTCTGGTATGAGGCGTTAAATATTGAGGAATATGCACTTTATAAAAAGATGGTTACATACATGTCGGGAGTAACAGAAGATGAAGAAAGTTTTTTTCAGTATAATGAGTATAGTCAATTAATGAAGATGGCACAGCACAATCCACAAAATCTGATAGAAGTCATTCCTTATTTAAAGGAGGAATCAGAATTGTATGCGGCGGCAGGGCTGGCAATGTATTTTTGCAGAAAATACGAAAATCCTGGCACAGTGGAAGCAGAAGACGAGGCATATATGGCGGAATATGAGGACATTGTACTAGAATGTTTTGATAGCTGGCTTGCAGGATTAGGCTGTGCTGCGCATGAGAAAGTAATATCAACTTTGCGGGAGAAAAAGCAGGCGGGCGATTTCATTGGCAGGATTGAGCATACAAGTATGAAGATGGAGCAGCAGCGGACATTTTGTTTTCTGTGCACATTTGCATATCTAAATTTTCAGCTTTCTGATGTGCTGTTGGCGCTGATTCAGACATGTGCTGCTGTAAATGCGGAATTGATGCTTTTTTCCATACGTCATGTATTTATCGGGGACAATGGATGCAGAACTCATTTTGCTTTTCGTGGAATGGACTATGATGAATTGTTCCATATTGAACCAACTTTGTATATTTGTGCGGCAGCAAAAGACAATTATGACAAGATTTTAATTAGACAGTTAGAAAAAAATCAGGAAAGTTATAAAAAGGTTATGGAGCGGGAAAAATGCCAGGAACTGGTTCATATTTATATGCGCGCTTGGAGGAATGGGATTCCGTGTGTTGTGTCCGAAGTTACGGAGGATGTACTTATTACACTAAAAGATGTTATGCAGAAGGCAAATCCTGATTTATATGAGCAAGTAGTGCGAAATGCAACACCCGATTATGAGCCAGTTATAGAATTTCTTGTGGCACCCACTCCCCATGCAGAGTTGGCAAAGGAGTATTTGCTTGGAAACTGTAAAGTTTCCGATTTATATCCTTATGATAGAGAGTTTGGTGATGGTTTTGAAGATGGACTTTATCATGTAAATAAAATATTAAAAAAATTTAAAAAGCATAGCAATAATGAAGCATTTATCGATCGGTGTTGTGTATTTTTAATTTTGAGGAAGTTTCCGCATATTGAATATGAGGTGCAAGAGTGTAAAGGTGAGAAAGGATTCCGTGAATTTTTTGCAAATCTGGACAAGCAAGAGTTGGACCTTGTACATCAATTACAGGCATTTGCTTTATTATATAAAGAAAATCTTCGATATGATAATAAAATAAAATTGCTTAAAAAGAGTGTTGAAGAAAAATTTACAAAGTATTTACAGGAAAATAGAGAAGAAGCCATACGAATGTTTGCAAAGGCAGACGCAGAAGCACGTTGCCTTGGTCTGTATCTTTTTGAAAAGGACCCACAATTTTACAAGCAAGAAATTCTAAACTACACAAAGGATAGCTCGAGTCTTGTTCGGCGTGAACTTGTCCGTATTATTGGCAGTCATAGAGAATGGGAAGAAGATGTCAAGACAATGTTAAATGGAAAGAAAGCATCAGAGCGGGAACTGGCAATTTGGATCCTATTAAGATGGCAGGAAAAAGGCGCGGATTATCATGAGTTGCTCTCTTGGGCGCTTGAGAACGAAAAGAGTGGCAAATTGGTGACATTGTTGGAGAAAGTGCTAAAAATACAGGAGAAAGATCAGTCTAAGAAATCAGTTACCAAGGAAGAATTGGTAAAACAATTACATCAGGGAGGAAGAAAAAGAACACTTGCATGGGCGTATGAGACCCCATTTTCACCTGTGCATAAGACAGATGGAAGCATTGCAGACGAGGAGTATTTACAGGCAATTTTCTTGTGTTATGCGGCGCAGATACAACGCGGAATGAACGAGAATGTACAGCTTCTTGCGGCCGATTTGAATGTGGACGAATTTGCAGTTTATGTCAATGAATTGTTTGACAAATGGATTGCGCAGGGGGCAGAGGCGAAAAAAGATTGGGTGCTTTTTGCGGCGTCGATTCATGGCAAGGAAGATATAGTACCAAAGTTATATCATCAAATCCAGGAATGGACGAAGGTGTCGCGAGGAGCGATTGCGGCGGAAGCGGTAATGGCACTTGCGCTCAATTCATCTCCCAATACGCTGTTACTGGTGGACAGCATTGCGCGAAAATTTAAGCATAAGCAGGTGAAGGGTGGTGCGTTAAGAGCACTTGATGAGACCGCTAAGATGTTAGGGATTAGCCGTGAAGCGCTTGATGACCGTATTGTGCCAGATTTTGGTTTTGACAAGAACATGCAACGGACTTTTGATTATGGAGCACGTATTTTCAAAGTAACACTTACATCAGCGCTTGACTTTGAAATATTTGACGAATCTGGAAAAAAATTAAAAAATTTGCCTTCGCCAGGAAAAAAAGATGATGAAAGTAAGGCGGTAGATGCATATGCGGCATTTAAAGAAATGAAAAAACAGATAAAAGCGGCGATTACAAGTCAGAAGGAGCGCCTTGAACATGCACTTTCTATAAAGCGGGAATGGAGTACAGATGCATGGACAAATTTATTTGTAAAAAATCCATTGATGCATCAATTTGCAATTGGGTTGATATGGGGTATTTATGAAAGTGGAAAACTGGTTCAAAGTTTTCGTTATATGGGAGATGGTTCTTTTAACACGCAGGATGGAGATGCGTATACACTACAAGAGGGAGTAAACATTAGTTTAGTACATCCAGTAGAACTTTCTGAGACAGAAAAAAAAGCATGGAAAGAACAGCTTGCAGATTATGAAACCATACAGCCAATTGAGCAGCTTGACAGGGATGTTTATCGTGTGATGGAGGATGAAAAGGATACAAAGTGTATGGAGCGCTTTGGAGGATCTGTGTTGAATGATTTCGCACTAGATAGTAAATTGGCGAATCTTGGTTGGTATCGCGGTGTTATCGGGGACGCAGGAAGTTATAACACATATCACCGTAAAGATGCAGAGGTTAATATGGGTGTGGAGTTACATTTTTCAGGTAGCTGTGTAGGTTGGCATCAAGGAGATGTGACAGTGTATGATGCCAGATTTTATGAAGCGAAGTCGATTGGATATGGCAGCTATGGGTATGTGGATGCGGACAAGAAAGAGGCCTTTTTACTACAAGATGTGTCGCCAAGATATTTTAGTGAGATAGTGCGGCAACTTACAAAGGCAACTGCATCAAGCGATGAGCAAGATACAGATTGGAAGAAAGAAGCAGGACTGACACAATAACGAATTAACTGTAGGCTTTGATAGAAAAGGGGACGCTACTATGAAATTAAATAAAAATAGTTCGCCAATTGTGGAATTGTTTGCAATGTTACCAGAGCTAAAAGTTTCAGAACAGGAATGCGAACTGGCGAAGCAGTATCTAAATGGTGAAGTAGGAGACGAGGTGTTAGACCAATTTCAGCGCATTAATTACAAATCGATAGCAGATGTACGCGATGTGCGTTATGAACTGGACAGAGTCTTCAAAAGATTGGATAGAAAGGAAAATAGAGCAGTATGTATCCGACTGTTTAATCTGCTATTTGCAATTGGACATGCTTCCTGTGTTGAATTGTTTTATTTTGGTGGGGCTGCTGAAAGCTCCTTTGAGCAGGCACAGGAGTGTGCACTTTACAAAAGAATTATTATATTTATTGAAAGATGGTTTCATTCTATCAGTAAGCACACATTAGGAAGCATACGAAAAATTGCGCAAAATAATCCTGAAAATCTGCGCAAAAGTATAAACTCGCTTAGAGAGGAGGGAAGCGATTATCTGTTGATAGTATTGATAGATTACTTCTCTATGAAATACGCAGGACAGACAACACTTTTAAAAAGTAATAATCCGACTGGAAAGATTGACCTTTCTGAAGATAGGGCGCTTTTAAAAGAGTATGAAGAATACCTATTAGAACGTCTTTATGAATGGTTGCAACAGCAAGCGTGTTTTGGGCGCGACAGAATTATCACTGCAATCCGTGACAATCAATTAACAAAAGAATTACTGAAAAATACAGTATCTGGTAGCAATCCTACCAATATACAGCGCAATGAACTTTGTCAAATCGCCAAAATGGCATACTTAAATTTCAACCTTTCTAATATATTGCGTGATATAATAAGGGTTTGTTTTGCAGTGGATGCGCAAAAAGTTCTTTTTGCTTTTAGTGAGGTTTCAGAGGAACAAATAATCGACGATTTTGATAATTTGTTTTGGGTTGAACCAGATACGTTTATTCGTTGGGCAGCAGTTGAGAAGAATTTACCAATCTTAAAAAGACAGCTTGAGAAAAATCCAAAGGAGTATTTAAAGGCGATAGAAGAAAAGGGATACATCACCTATAAAGGGTTTATAGAAGATTGGATTGATACTATTAATGTCTTAAAAGATGTGTTGAAAGAAGAAAATCTTTCTTTGTATGAACAGATTGGTGCCGCCAAACCATACTATGAGCAAGTTCTTTGTTATTTGGTGCCAGATACTCCACACGAGGAGCAGATACGAGCATATTTGCAAGGGCAGTGCAGTATTTCAGAATTGTATCCTTATCAGAAGGCATGTAAGACAAGATATAGTTCTTATGATTTTTTAGATGGTTATCAGAAGCATTGTAATGACACCGAATTTTTTGATAGATGTAAGGCTTATATTGTATTAACTGGCTCAAAGTACACAAGAGTTGTCGATAAAAAGACAAATGAAGTAGAGCAGGTAGAGCAGTTTTTTCAATTGCTAGACGCACAAAAGATGGATATTGTGCATCAGCTAAATGGTTTTGTAGTGTCATACAAGGCGAATGACGAATGGCGTGGTTGCAAACTGGAACCGTATGTGGAGGGTGCTGCCAATGTATTTGCGCAGTATCTAAATAGCGAACGGCGACAGGAAGCAATTGAAGCATTTTCTAATGCTGCGGCAGAGGGACGGTATCTTGGACTGCGTGCAATGCGAAAAGATATAACACACAATAGACAAGAAATTATGCAGTATGCGTCGGATAGCGCAAAGATTGTTCGGGAAGAACTTTTTGATATTTTGTGTGCTGCAAGTAAGCCGTTAAAGTCGCACACAGGTCATATGCAAGTGGAAGATTTGCAGGACTGGTTGGAGGATATTAAAATATTATTAGAGTCAAAAAAGGCACAACAACGAGAGTTGGCGGCACATGTACTAACACATTGGCAGCAGGAGGGAGGCAATTTCAATGAACTGTTGTTACAGGCAATAAAAAAAGAGAAGAATGCCAAAGTGTTAGCGGTTCTGCAAAATGCACTTTGTATTCAAGAGGGAAGTACATCTTTTAGTCCGCTTTCCAAGGAAGAGTTTGTAAAGCAGTTAAGTAGCGGCAGTGGCAAAAAAAGTTTGGCGTGGGGATATCAAAAACCATATTTTCCAGTGCACAAAATCAATGGCGAGGAGGTTTCCGAGGCGTATTTACAGGCAATTCTTTTGTGTTATGCCTCACAGGAAAGGAATGGTATCAGCAAAAATGCACAGTTGCTTGCAGACGATTTGCACTTTGCTGAGCTTGCTCTCTATCTGAATGAATTATTTGATAGATGGCTTGCGCAAGGCGCAGAATCTAAAAAACATTGGGTGCTTTACGCAGCGGCAATTCACGGCGGTGAAGATATCGTTCAAAAACTGCAACATCAGATTCAGGAGTGGCCAAAGGCAGCAAGAGGAGCGCTTGCGGTGGAGGCGGTGTGGGCGCTTGCGTTAAGCCCATCGCCACGTGCACTGTTGCTTGTGGATGATATTGCGCGAAAATTTAAGTTTAAGCAGGTGCGAGCTGCTGCAGAAGAAGCGCTTATCTTTGCAGCTTCCGAGCTTGGTATTACACGCGAAGAACTTTCGGACCGCATTGTACCTGATTTAGGATTTGATACAAATATAGAGCGAGTATTTAACTATGGTGAACGTAAGTTTACCGTTAAGCTTTCTTTCACACTTGACCTTGAAGTATATGATGAAAATGGAAAGAAATTGAAAAGTTTGCCTGCACCAGGAAAGAAGGATGACGAAAGCAAGGCGGCAGCGGCTTACGAGGATTTTAAACAATTAAAAAAACAGATGAAAACGGTTGTGCGTAGCCAGAAGTCACGTTTGGAATATGCGTTGTTAGTTCGGCGGGAGTGGCTTGCAAATGCATGGACAAATTTGTTTGTGAAAAATCCATTAATGCATCAATTTGCAGTTGGTTTAATCTGGGGTATCTATGAGAAGGGAAAATTAATACAAAGTTTTCGTTATATGGAAGATGGTTCTTTTAATACGCAGGATGAGGAAGTATATACACTGCCAGAAGATGCGCATATTAGCTTGATACACCCGTTAGATTTATCTGACGTGGAGAAAACAGCATGGAAAGAGCAACTTGAGGACTATGAGATTACACAGCCAATTGTACAGCTAGATAGAATGGTTTACAACCAAACAAAAGAAGAAGCAGACAAAAAAGGAATAGAGCGTTTTGGTGGCTGCGTAATCAATGCACTTTCGCTAAATGAAAAATTAACAAGACTTGGCTGGTATCGTGGTTCTGTGCAAGATGGAGGGGGTTTTTATACATACTATCGCGAAGATATAGAGGTTAACCTTGGCGTGGAATTGCATTTTTCTGGCACGTTTGTAGGTGATATGGATGGTATGGTGACAATTTATGATGTGCGTTTTTACAGGCCAGGAACAATTGAGCATGGCAGTTATCTCTATGATGAAGCGGACGCAGAAAAAGCGTATTTCTTAAAAGACATTCCTAAAAGATATTTTAGCGAGATTGTATTGCAACTTGCAGATGCTACGGCGTCAAGTGTAGAGTGCGACGAAGGTTGGAAAGTAGATGCAGATTTAATAGACTGATAAAAATAAAATAGTATATGAAACATATGCTGATTAAATATGTGTACATATAGTGGAGAATCTGTCACAAAAGCAGATGCAAAGAAGATTCTGAGCGTTATTAATGAAAGGTGGATTATAAGAATGGAAGTAAATGCAAACGACAAACAGATCAATAATATGCTAACATTTTTGGCAAAGTGTGGTGTGTCAACACAAGACTGTGCATTAGCGGAAAGATATTTGAATCATGAAGTAGGAGAGGAGGCGTTAGAACAATTTCAACAGATAAATTTTGCAGCAATGACTATTCCATATTCAGAGAGAGAGGCATTTGACTCCATTATGAAGGAGCTGAATAGAAGTGAAAAGCGGGCGACCTGTATCCAGTTTTTAAATGTGTTGTTTGCAATTGGTCATGGCTCTTGTAGTGCACTATTGTCTCGAATCATTATTAAGGATGCGAAGGAATGTGCACTCTACAAACGAATTGTTTTATTTATAGAATTAGGAATAGAGTACACGGGATATCTACGTGTGTATGAATTACAGATTTTGATGGAAATGGCACAAAATAACCCTGAGATATTGCGCGAAACACTAGAACCACTTAAGGAGGAGGGCACAAAATATTATCTGATAATGCTTGCTGTGTATTTTTGCATGAAATATGGAAAAGTACGACCGCTTGACGCAGAGGATATAGAGCTTATGAAGGCATATGAAGATGAGATGTTTGATTGGTTAAAGGAATATCTTGCACAGCAAGGATGTGTCACGCAGGAGGAAATTGTAACTGCAATTCGCACACAAAAGCTTACAAGTCAACTGCTGGATGAAGTGCGTCAGGTGCGTCAGAGCCGATTGTTTGTAGAGCTTGCCCGCAAGCAGCTCTGTTTTCTAGGGAGTATGGCGTATTTGAATTTTATGCTTTCTAATGTGCTGTTAGATGTGCTTAGAACATGTATGGCTATGGATGCGGAGTGGGTATTATGCACGATATCTGAGGTTTCGATAGGAACGCTGGATGCAAGCCGCAGAATAAAAAGCAAAGGCGGCGACTATGACACTTTGTTTTGGATTGAGCCAGAAACTTATATTCGTTGGGCAGCAGTTGAAGAATATACGCATATCCTAGAAAGACAACTTGAGAAAAACCAAGAGAGCTATTTAAAGGCTATGGATGAAAATGGTTTTGCATCGCTGTCTGTAAAGAAAAACCGAAATCCAGGAAACATATTGTATGTGGTAAATCAGATGAAGGATGTTGTACTAAAACAAAATCCTAGTTTGTACAAACAGATTGCAGGAAACTTTAATTATGATATAGTGATTGACTATCTTGTCAAGGATACGCCACATGCAGAGCTGGCAAGAGCCTATTTGCGGGGAGAGAGTAACATTACAGAATTGTATCCATATGTAGAGGAGTTTTCAGGAAACTATGTTTCTCATAACTATATGAAACAACAGAAAAAGCATTGTGACAACAAGGAATTTTTTAACAGATGTAAGGCATTTATGGTATTGACTTGTTCAGAAAATACAACAGTGGTAGATGATTGTTGGAGTACAGATTCATTGGAAGAAATAGAGAAGTTTTATCAAATGCTCTGTGATGAAAATTTAGATATTGCTTATCAGTTTAATGGTGTTGTAGCATGTTACAGTGCTTATGATAATGCAATTGGATGCTCCTTGAGTACATTTGAGGAGGGGACTGTGGATGCATTTGCACGTTATCTAAACAGCGAGCGGAGAGAAGAAACCCTTGCGGCATTTTCAGGAGCAAAGGCAGAGGGCCGCTATCTTGGATTACTTGTTATGAAAAGAGATCCAGCGCGCAATCAACAGGAGATTTTAAATTATGCGATGGACAGTTCTAAGCTGGTGCGAGAAGAACTGCTAACTATTTTATATGCGCAAAAAGATTGGGAAAATGAAATAAAGGAACTTTTGCAAGGAAAGAAAGCTGCGCAGCGAGAGATTGCAATACAGGTATTGGCACATTGGCAGCAGGAAGGCAGCGATTACACAGAAGTGCTTAGACAGGCGATGGAGAAAGAGAAAAATGCAAAAGTGCTGACTTTGCTGCAAAGTGTACTGA
Source organism: Lachnospiraceae bacterium (assembly GCA_011959805.1). Classification (GTDB taxonomy): domain Bacteria; phylum Bacillota; class Clostridia; order Lachnospirales; family Lachnospiraceae; genus COE1. Next base: position 57,698 of record BLMC01000005.1, read on the forward strand.
ATATACAGAAAAGCGAAGCGTCAGAGGAAACGCTCTCCAAAGAAGATTTGGTGAAACAGTTACATAAGGGCGGCAAAAAGAAAAGTCTGGCTTGGGCATATGAAAAGCCATTCTCACCAGTGTATAAAACAGATGGTTCGGAGGCTTCCGAGGAATATTTGCAGGCGGTTTTACTTTGCTATGTGTCACAGGAAAAGAGTGGTGTCAATAAAACTGCACAGCTTCTTGCAGATGATTTGCAGCCAATACAGTTTGCTGTCTATGTCAACGAATTGTTTGATAGATGGCTTGCAGCGGGTGCAGAATCTAAAAAGCGCTGGGTTTTGTATACAGCGGCAATTCATGGCGGCGAGGATATAATACAAAAGTTACAACATCAAATACAAGAGTGGCCGCAGGCAGCAAGAGGAGCGATTGCGGCGGAAGCAGTGAAGGCGCTCGCACTAAATCCTTCGCCGCGTGCGTTGTTACTTGTGGATGGGATTGCACGAAAGTTTAAATTTAAACAGGTGCGGGCTGCGGCGGGAGAGGCGCTTGCGTTTGCGGCTTCTGAGCTTGGTATTACACGCGAAGAATTATCGGATCGTATTGTGCCTGACTTTGGCTTTGACGAAAATATGGAACGGACATTTGACTATGGTGAGCGCATTTTCAAAGTACAGATTACACAGACACTTGACTTTGAAATATACGATGAAAATGGAAAGAAACTCAAAAATTTGCCAGTACCGGGAAAGAAGGATGACAAGACGAAAGCAACAGCGGCTTATGAAGATTTTAAGCAGTTGAAAAAACAGATGAAAACCGCAGTTACCAGCCAGAAGTCGCGGTTGGAATATGCACTGTCTGTTCGGAGAGAATGGCGTACAGAGGCATGGAAAAATCTATTTGTAAAAAATCCGCTGATGCATCAATTTGCAATTGGATTAATTTGGGGTATTTATGATGGGGATAAACTAATACAGAGCTTTCGTTATATGGAAGATGGTTCCTTTAACACGCAGGATGAGGAAGAATACATATTGCCAGAAGATGCGAACATTAGTTTGATACACCCTATGGAACTGACCGATACAGAGAAGGCAGCATGGATAGAACAGCTTGCGGACTATGAAATCACACAGCCGATAGAACAGCTTGACAGAGCAGTTTATTATATGACAGAGGAGGAGGCAGACAAGAAAGGACTAGAACGTTTTGGCGGATATCTTATCAATGACCTTTCGCTCAATGGAAAAATGTTAGGACTTGGCTGGTATCGTGGTTCTGTGTGCGATGCAGGCGGTTTTTATACGTATTATCGCGAAGACCCGGAGGCTGGTATTGGCGTGGAACTTTATTTTTCCGGTGCTTATATCGGTTATTCTGATGGGAATGTAACAATTTATGATGTCCGTTTTTACAAGGCGGGAACAATTGAACACGGCAGTTATATCTATGACGAGGTAGATGCAAACAAGGCATATTTCTTAAAGGATATTCCACCGCGGTATTTTAGTGAGATTGTGTTGCAGCTTGCAAGATTAACTGCGTCTTGTGGAGAACGGAATGAAGACTGGCGCAAGGATGCGAGACTGATATAGTTTTTAGAAGCCTATTTAAAGGAAAGCGGTTTTAAGGACAAAATAGACAATATGGAAAGGGAGAGATTTTGTCATGGTAATAAACACAGAGGACAAGAGAATTATAAGAATGCTGACCTTTCTGGAAAAACTGGGTATTTCTGGACCAGACTACGCATTGGCAGAAAAGTATTTGGATGGCGGAGTTGGTGACGAGGTGTTAGACCAATTCCAGAGAATTGATTTTATGGCCGTCCAAATTCCAGATGAAGTGCTGCAAGAGCTTGATGCGATTGAGTGGGATATTGGACGAGGCGAAGGGTATCCATTGTGGATACGACTATTTAATGTGCTGTTTGCGATTGGTCATAATACGAGCAGTGTTTTGTTTTCCCATAGTTGTGTGAACGGTGAGCGCTATAAAGCGATGGTAATTTATATAGAAAAATGTTCTGAGGAAACAGGATATCTAAATAATCATCACAGGACTTGTTTTGATATGGGTGGACTGATGCATGAGATTGATAATAAACCTGAAAAAGTACGAGAAATTATAGCACAATTAAAAAACGAGGGAGCAAAATATTATTTGTCCATTCTAGCAGCGTATTTTTATAAAAAATATACAGAATCAGGACCAATAGCAACTGAGGACGCGGAACTGATGCAAATGTATGAGGGGGGAATGCTAGATTGTCTTGACGAATGGCTGGCGCGGCAAAACTGTCCTACACAGGAAAAAATTGTGACTGCAATCCGCACACGGCAACTTACAAAAAAATTACTTGTCAATGTAAAACCATGTAATTTTACAGACGCTGACCGCAAGAAACTTTGTTTTATTGGCAGTATGGCATATTTAAATGTTATGCTGTCTGAAATGTTATTGGATATTGTCAGGACATGTTTGGCTGTGGATGCAGAATGGATACTTCTTGCAATGTCTGATGCGATAGATAAATCGCCAGATGCCAAAGATAGAATTGGACAAGATTATAGTGAATTGTTTTGGATTGAACCGGAAACATATATTCGATGGGCTGCCTTTGAGATTGCATATGCGTATGCGATACGTGGATATCATAAAGAATATGTATGTTCGGTTCAGATACCAATTTTAAAGAGACAGCTTGAAAGAAATCAGGAAGGTTATTTAAGGGCATTAGATGAAAAAGGATACACAACTCTTCTTGCAAAAAAAGGATACAGATTGGATGAAGCAATTAGTTCTATTAATGTGTTAAAAGATATATTGCAGAAGGAGAATCCGGCTTTGTATGAAAAGATAGGTGCAGGAAAGCCAAATTACGAACAAATTATTTCGTATTTGGTTCAGGACACACCGCACGCAGAGTTAGCAAGAGAGTATTTGCGGGGATATGGAACGATTTCGGAATTGTATCCATATGAGGAGGAATTTTCTACAGCGCATATTTTCTATGGCTATTTGGAGAACCATAAAAAGCATTGGAAAGATATCGCATTTCTCCATCGGTGTAAGACCTTTCTCGTGCTGATTGGTTCCGACCGCACAACCATTGTTGAGAAGCGTGACAAGGAACAAACAAAACAAGTGGAACAGTTTTTCCAGATGCTTGAGAATGAGAATTTGGATATTGCCCATCAAATCAATGGTTTTGTGGCATCATATAAGGCATATAACGGCCCAAAAGGATGCACAATTAAAACATTTGTAGATGGGGCAACAAATGTATTTGCCCGGTATTTGGACAGTAAACGGCGAGAGGAGACGCTTGCAGCTTTTTCCAATGCAAAGGCAGAAGGGCGTTATTTGGCGCTGCTTGCAATGTGCAAAGACATTGCGCGAAACAAACAGGAAATTTTAAGTTATACATCGGACAACACAAAGATTGTCAGAGAGGTACTTTTGGATATTTTATATAAACAGAGAGACTGGGAAAATGATATAAAAGCTCTTTTGGATGCAAAGAAAGCAGCGCAGCGAGAATTGGCAGTGCAAGTGTTGGTGCACTGGCAGCAGGAGGGGAGCAATTATAAAGATGTGCTTTTACATGCAATGGAAAAGGAGAAAAATGCAAAGATTCGGTCCTTGATACAAAGTACACTTAATATACAGGAGTCCGACTTACCACAACAGACGTTTTCGCAGGATGAATTGATAAAGCAACTACATAAAGGTAACAAAAAGAAAAGTCTGGCGTGGGCTTATGAAAAGCCATTTTTTCCAGTGCACAGAATAGATGGCAAGGAGGTTTCTGTGGAACATTTGCAAGCAATTCTACTGTGCTATATTTCGCAGGAAAAAAATGGTATTAGCAAAAACGCACAAATGCTTACAAAGGATTTGCAACCTACAGAGCTTACATTTTATATGAATGAGCTGTTTGACCGATGGCTTGTGGCGGGTGCTGAGTCAAAAAGGCGTTGGGTACTTTATGCAACGGCGATTCATGGCGGGGAGCAAATGGTGCAAAAGTTACAGCATCAGATACAGGAATGGCCTCGGGCAGCAAGGGGAACACTTGCTGCGGAAGCGGTGAGAGCACTTGCTTTGAGTCCATCGCCGCGCGCATTACTTCTTGTGGATGAGATTGCGCGCAAATTCAAGTTCAAACAAGTAAAAGCAGCCGCCAAAGAAGCGCTTGAATTTGCGGCTTCCGAACTTAATATTACACGCGAAGAACTTTCTGACCACATAGTGCCTGATTTAGGGTTTGATACAAATATAGAGCGAGTATTTAATTATGGTGAACGTAAGTTTACCGTTAAGCTTTCTCCCACACTTGACCTTGAAGTATATGACGAAAACGGAAAAAAATTAAAAAATCTGCCTGCGCCGGGAAAGAAGGATGATGAAACCAAGGCAGCGGCGGCGTATGAGGATTTTAAACAATTGAAAAAGCAGATAAAAACTACTATTAGTAGTCAGAAAGCGCGGTTGGAATACGCATTGTCTGTTCGACGAGAATGGTCTGTGGATGCATGGAAGAATCTGTTTGTAAAAAATCCATTAATGCATCCGTTTGCAATTGGATTAATTTGGGGTATTTATGATAAAGAGAAGTTGATTCAGAGTTTTCGTTATATGGAGGATGGTTCTTTTAATACACATGACGAGAAGGAGTACACAATGCCAAAAGATGCGCATATCAGTATGGTGCATCCTATGGAACTTTTGGATGAGCAGAAAGCCGCGTGGAAGGAGCAACTGAATAACTATGAAATTACGGTCCCAATCGAGCAGTTGGATAGGGCAGTCTACTACAGAACGAAGGAAGAAGCAGACAAAAAGGGATTAGAGCGTTTTGGCGGGTATCTTATCAATGACCTTTCTCTAAACAAAAAATTAACTGCGCTTGGCTGGCATCGTGGTTCTGTGCAGGACGAAGGAGGCTTTTATACTTACTATCACGAAGATTTAGAGATTGATATTGGGGTGGAATTACATTTTTCAGGTGCATACGTCGGGGGTATGAATGATAATGTAACAATCTATGATGTCCGTTTTTACAAGGCCGGAACAATTGAGCGTGGCAGTTATGTCTATGACGAGGCGGATGCGAAGAAGGCATATTTCTTAAAGGATGTTCCACCACGGTATTTTAGTGAGATAATACTACAATTGACAAAGGTGATATCAGTGAATGCGCAGCGGGACGAAAGCTGGCGGGAACAGGCAAAGTTAATAACGCTATAAAGAATGTCGTATATTACAAAATATCGTGTTCATTTCTATTTGAGCCGCCAAGGATAGCATGGGAAATGGTATAATGTATCTTTTCTTATTTTGGCATAAGACAAGTAAGTATGCACTGAATGTATTTGCATAAGAACTTAAAAATTTTAGAAAAAAGCGGGGGCAGTTAGAATAGATTTCATAGTGAAAGAGGAAGAAAGTATGACAATGGAAGAAAACAAACAAGTGAAAGAAATGGTTACATTTCTGGAAAAATTAGGTTTTTCCAAGCAAAATTGTGCGCTGGCGGAAAAATATTTGAGTGGCAAATTTGGAGATGCGGTACTAGACCAATTTGAAAGAATTGAATTTTCAACGATTTCACGAGATGTGCGTAACCAAGCAAAAGATTTTATGAGAAAATTAAATAGAGAAACTAAGGATGAAACTGCGATTCGATTGTTTCGTATTTTGTATGTGGCTGGTCACAACACTTGCGCTGAAGTGCTTTGCAATTGTACACATTCGATTTTTGATGTTAAAGAAATAGAACTCTATCAAAGAATGGCTATTTATATTCATCATTACACAAAAAATACTTATTTTGCAAGTTTGACGACATCAGCGCAGTGGAATCATCTAGTAAAGATGGCAGATAATAATCCAGAACAAATTAAGGAGAGTATTGCGCTGCTTGAAGGTGAAGGACAAGAATATATTCTTGCTGCGTTGACCTTGTATTTTAACATGAAATATCAAAATTCCAATCAAATTGCAGAAGAAGATGTGGCGCTGATGGAATTATATGAGAATACACTGCTCGACTGGTTGGATATTTGCGTTGTAAGAAAGGAATGCACCAAGCGCATGGAGTTGCGGGATGCAATTCGCAACGGACAGCTCACAAAAGAACTCATATATTATATGAAAACACAATCTATGTCAAAAAGTGAATTGCAACATTTTATTGCGGTCTGCCGCATGGCGTACTTAAATTTTCCGCGTTCCAATACGCTCAAAAACATTGTGAAATCTTGCATGTCTATTTATACGATAGCAGCGTTATTTGCGCTTGAAAATACATATATTGGCGAGTATAAAACGCCTGCAAATATTAAAATTGAGGGCGCAGATTATGACGAGTTGTTTTCGATTGACCCTAAAACTTATATCTGTTGGGCAGCAATGACAAATAGCAGCAAAATTTTAAAGAGACAGCTTGAAAAGCATCAGGAACTTTATGTGGAAGCGTTGCAGGAAAAGACCTTTGAAATGCCAATTCTGCTGTATCGCAAAGTAGGGGGAATCTTTGACTTGGAGACGATGTGGGCAGTTAATGTGTTAATGAATGTTATGAGGGAAGTCAATCCGCAACTGTATCAGCAAGTAGCAAGCAGTATAAAACCAAACTATGATCACATGATTTTGGAATTGTTGTCAAATTCGCCGCATGTAGATCTTGCAAAAAAATATTTAAGAGGGGACTGTGCTGTTTCTGCGTTGTATCCTTATGATAAAGAATACGCAAATGGACAACAGTATGCATACAGAATACAAGATAAGTTATACGAATACTACAAACGCTGTAATGATATGGATTTTATAAAACGCTGTAAGGTTTTTTTGGTACTGGCAAGTTGTCCATATTTAAAAATTGAAAATGGTACAACGATAGGCGGAATAAAACGATTTCTTGCAGAATTAAATGAGCAACAGTTGGATATTGCGCATCAGTTGTCAGGGTTTGGTGTCTTTTATAAAGCGAATCAATTTTATAGTGGCTGTTCACGCTCCACTTTGATTGAAGGTGCTGAGCAAGTGTTTGCGGATTATTTATGTACAAAAAGGGAGGAGACGCTTGCTGCCTTTTTACAGGCTGGTGTGGAAGGGCGCTATCTTGCGCTGCGTGTCATGCGAAAAAATCCAAATGAAAATAGGAAGGAAATCTTAGATTATGCAGTGGATAGCGCAAAACTTGTCCGAGAAGAACTTCTGAACATATTGTATATACAGACTGATTGGGAGGATGATATCAAGACGCTTTTGCAGTCAAAAAAAGCAGTGTCACGAGAAATAGCAGTGCAGGTTCTTTCACATTGGCAGAAAAATGGTAAGGACTTTAACAATGTATTGCTACAGGCGATGGAGAAAGAGAAAAATGCAAAGGTGATGACGCTTTTGCAGAGTGCTTTATCGATTGAAGAAAATTTTGTAAATAAACCGCTCTCAAAACAAGAACTGGTAAAGCAAATGCATAAAGGAAATCGAAAAAGAACGTTGGCATGGGCATATGCGACACCATTTTCCGCGGTACATGGGACAGATGGCGGTGAGATTTCCGAAGAATATTTACAGGCTATCTTGTTGTGTTATGCATTGCAGGACAAATGTGGTATTAGCAAGAATGCAAAAGTGCTTGCTGAGGATTTGAATGTTGTTGCATTTGCAAGGTATGTTAATGAACTGTTTGATAAATGGCTTGCGACAGGGGCAGAATCCAAGAAACGTTGGGTGCTCTATGCCGCGTCAATTCATGGCGGAGAGGAAATTATTCAAAAATTGCAGTACCAACTTAAGGAATGGCCGTTAATGGGACGAGGCGTAATTGCGGCGGAGGCAGTCAAGGCGCTTGCGCTAAATCCATCGCCGCGTGCACTTTTGCTTGTGGAAGCAATGGCAAGAAAGTTTAAATATAAGCAGGTGAAAGTAGCTGCTGGAGAAGCGTTTGCGTTTGCCGCCACAGAACTTGGTATTACACGCGAGGAACTTTCCGACCGCATTGTACCTGATCTTGGATTTGATGCAAACATGGGAAGAATATTTGATTATGGAACACGTAAATTTAAAGTGATGCTTACTTCTACATTGGATATCGAAGTGTATGATGAAAATGGAAAAAAATTAAAAAATCTGCCTGCGCCAGGAAAGAAAGATGACCAAGAAAAAGCAGTTGCGGCGTATGAAACCTTTAAACAATTAAAAAAGCAGTTGAAAGCCACCATCAGCAGTCAAAAGGCGCGCTTAGAGTATGCGCTGTTTATGAGACGGGAGTGGACTGTGGATGCATGGATAAATCTTTTTGTGAAAAATCCAGTGATGCACCAGTTTGCAATCGGTCTAATATGGGGTGTCTATGAAGGTAATAATTTGATTCAGAGTTTTCGCTATATGGAGGATGGTTCTTTCAATACACCAGATGAGGATGAGTACACATTGCCAGAAGGTGCAAAGATTAGTCTTGTACACCCAATAGAGCTTTCTGATGAGGAAAAAGCGACATGGAAAGAACAACTTGTAGACTATGAGATTACACAACCGATTGAGCAGATTGACAGAAAGGTTTATTATGTAACGGAAGAAGAAAGAAAACAAAAAAGTATGGAACGTTTTGGCGGATGTATTGTTAATGACCTTTCTCTAAATGGAAAGTTGACAGGATTTGGCTGGTATCATGGTTCTGTGCAAGATGGAGGCGGATTTTTTGTCTATTACCGCGAAGACACAGAGGCGGACATGGCCGTGGAACTTCATTTTTCAGGAACCTATATTGCTGGTTTGGATGAGAACGTGACAATTTATGATGCACGATTTTATAAGCCAGGGACTATAGAACATGGAAGTTATACCTATGATGAGGTGGATAAAGACAAGGCCTATTTTTTGAACGATATCCCACCTAGATATTTTAGTGAAATACTGTTGCAGATTGCTCAGACAGTTGCGTTGAGCAAAGAATACAATTTCAATTGGAAGAAGGAAATAACGACATTGTGATAGGATTTATAAGTTCTACATAGTGCATCGCATTTTCGTGGTTTGCTTTTATTTCCGCAGCGGTGAGTGTTCTAATTGGCCTTGCAGGATTTCCAAAGGCGAGCGTGTTGTCAGGAATTTGTGTTTTTCCAGTGACAAGAGAACCAGCGCCAAGAATGCAATTACAGCCGATAACAGCACCGCTCAAAACAATACTGCCCATACCAATCACTGTATTGTCTCCAATAGTACAACCATGAATAATTGCGTTGTGTCCAATGGTAACCCCTGTTCCAATTTGTACTGGAAAATCTGTGTCTGTGTGAATTGTGGTGTTGTCTTGCACATTTGTATTATCCCCGATTGTGATGGTATTGCTATCGCCGCGCACAACGGCATTGTACCAAATTCCTACATTTTCACCTAGACGAACCGCGCCTATAATATGGGCACCTGGTGCAATCAATTGATTTTTTTGCATTGGAAATCCTCCGATTTTATATATTTGTTTATAATACATATATGCAATCGAATAGACAAAATTCACCTTCTTCCCTACTCGCTGCGCCGAGCACCCGTCAGCTTCTGCTGACAAATTTCACTTGGGTGCTCGTGTACATAAAAATGTTGTCGGTAAAGACAATAAATGGTTTCTTTAATGTAGCGTTCAAATGTATATAGTATAACATGCTTATTTTTCTTTTTCAACGTTTACAAATCATAGGAAAAACGAAATCCATTTTAATAATTCTTTTTTCGGAATTGTGTATTTGATAAAAATAGATTATAATTACATTGTTCAATCTAAGGTAGGCGTTTGGAGAGATTTGTAAATGCAATTTGCTTGGTTCTTGGATTTTCAAAAAGAGTAGAGGAAAAACTGTTCCAAAAAAGAAGTAAAATAAACGAAATTCCTGTATTTTAACAGAAAGGAAATTGATATGTATACAGAACGTAATCTAGTGCGAATTGCCAAGCGAGAAAATAATCAAAAAAGAAAATATTTGGTGATGAATCGACTTCAAGGAAAACATATCCCAGTGAAACCACATGAAGCGCTTGCAATGTTTCAGGCACTTGCAAACCAATTGCGAGGACAGTACAATGAAGAAAGACTGTTGGTGATTGGGTTTGCAGAGACAGCAACAGCAATTGGTGCGGCAGTGGCAGCGGCGCTTGATGCGGATTATATACAGACGACAAGAGAGGTTGTTCCAAATGTCGAATATTTATATTTTTCAGAGGAACACAGCCACGCCACGGAACAGAAACTTGTAAAAAATGATATTGACTGTGCTGTTAAAACAATAAATAGAATTTTGTTTGTGGAGGATGAGGTCACAACAGGAAAAACAATCCGAAACATAATTGATGTGTTGAAAAAACAGTATCCGCAAAAGATTCAGTTCTCCGTTGTCTCCATATTAAATGGAATGAATCAGGAAGCGCTAGATATTTATAACAAATATGGAATTGATCTTTTTTGGCTTGTAAAAACAAATCATTTTGCATACACAGAAATGGCAGAACACTTTAAAGGAGATGGGATCTATATCAATTGCAAAGATGACAATTCAAAAGAGAATCCTGAAGCAAAAAGTACAATATTGGAACAAACGAAATGGAAAGATAGTGTATCCAATAGAAATTTGACAGAGCATCAGATTGACGACAAAAATCAACCAGCGAAACAGATTTATTGGGATAAAATGCCAAAGATAACATACCTTAAAGTGACAAAACACATGGATACACGCCGAGTTGTTTCGAGTACAGAATATTGTGAGTTTTGTAAATCTCTGTATCAGGAAGTATTCAGCCAAATAAATTTAAGAGATAACAACAATATATTGGTACTTGGAACAGAAGAATATATGTATCCGGCTCTTTACACAGCCAATAAACTAGAAGCACAAGGAAAGGAAGTCAGATTTCACGCCACAACAAGAAGTCCCATAGCAGTAAGCAACGAAGAAAATTACCCGCTACAAGTACGATATGAACTTGCAAGTTTATACGACAGTAAACGAACAACTTATGTTTACAATTTGCGCAAATATGACATTGTTGTTATAATGACAGATGCCAGTGATGGGATGACAGCAGGAGTAAGTTCTTTGGTTTCTGCACTGAAACTGTGTGGAAATGAGCATATTATATTTGTATGGTAGTTGGGTTGTGCAAACTTTTTTGTTTGGCGCATCTCAAAAACAATTTTTAGTGAATACTTTATATCAAATAAAAATATTCTTTGGGTTGTTGTTACAAATTGTTTTTAACAGTTTTTATCTTAGGATAAATAGAAGGGGAGTATCAGAATGGATATTAGAATAAATGACAGCGACAAAATCACAATGACACATACGGGATTGCTTCCGGGGAAGAAAGGAAAAGTGATTCATGTGTGCTTTGAGCGAAAGATAAATGATAGAAATGACTATGCAGAGATTGTGTTGCCAAGCAGAACAATAGTTAATTCCAAAGGCTTTGATGAAGGTGAGCTTGCCCAGTTACAATTGTATTTAAAAGAACAGGAAAAAAGTATTATAAAAAATGCAAAGCAAATAAACCATGACTTGATTTTTAAACTCTAAGGAAGATACTACTCAAATGAAAAATCAAATAAAAAAACTGATGCAGAGATTTCAAAATAAAAAGATTGCTTCGTTAAAATATCTAAATAATATATTGATGTATTTTAGTCAAGAGTATTTTGAAATCTACGTCGTTGATTTAAATCAAGGTTCTTATGAGATAATCCGGTCAGCGGAGCAGCATGATGATTCTGGCCAAAAAGTGACAGGTGATTTTGCACAGCTAATGCATAAGGCAATTGTCTCGTGGCCCAAACCGCCCTATCGGGAACGGTTTAACCAGTTGACCAACTTAGATCAGATTAAGAGACGGTTTAGTGCAGGTGAGAAAAAGATAGAGTTCATCTATAAGTCTTATGATGAGAAGTGGAAAAGGCTTGAGTGCTTTCCAATACCAGAATATGGGGCTGACAACGAGAAAATGATTCTGGCACTCAAAGATTATAATGTGGAGATGCAGATGAGAACCGATGAAGTTCTGGCATCTGAAGCGATGAACAATATCTATACATTGGTTGCGTTCCGTGATATTGAGGCCAACCGATATGAGTGTCTTCACCGCCGTTTAGAGGAAATCATAGATTTTCCAGAAAAGGGTTCTTATGCAGATTTGGAGGCGCTGATATTGCGCAATATTCATCAGGATGATATTCAAAAATTTTGCGAGGAATTATCAGATGAACGATTTGCGCGTGATGGACGAGCAGAGTGTGAATATCGAATTAAGGATAAAAAGGGGGAGTATCATTATTATCGACAATATAATGCCAAAGTAAATATTCTTTCAGGTTCAAGAATGGTGATCTTGATTCGAGATATTGATGAATCTAAAAAACATGCAATTTGGGAGGCACAACAGCTTCAAAAAGAGCTTGAGATGACAAGACTTTTGGCAGAGAAAAGCAAAGATTTGGAAAAAGCATTACAGCAGGCAGAGAATGCCAACAATGCAAAAAGCAAATTTTTGTCCAATATGTCACATGATTTGCGTACACCGATGAATGTAATTTTGGGGATGGCATATCTTGCAAAAAAACATATTGACAATGAAGTGGAGGTCAACCGTTGCCTTGACACCATACTTTTATCTTCTCAAAATATGCTCGCGTTAATTAATGATGTATTAGATATGAATAAAATTGAGAGTGGAGTAATTGAGGTACGCGAGAAAGATGGAAATATTGTCAAATTAATAGAGGATATAGAAATATTGATTCGTAATCGCTGTGAAGAAAATCAACAGATTCTTGTAATTGACTATAAACGAATCACACATCGATATCTGCGAATGGATGGACTTAGAGTTCGTCAAATTATTATCAATCTGCTTTCCAACGCTGTAAAATATACACCCGCATTTGGGAGAATCAGTATGGAAGTATTTGAACAGGAAGGAAGTACGGATTCACAGTGTAATATTATTTTTATTATTCGAGACAATGGCATTGGAATGAGTGGTGAGTTTGTAAAACGTGCTTTTGAACCTTTTGAACGTGAAAATACTGATTTGTCTGATCAGGTAGAAGGGACAGGACTAGGCATGGCGATTATCAAAAATCTGGTAGACCTTATGAAAGGACAGATTAAGATTGACAGTAAAATTAATGTGGGGACAAGGATTATGGTGCGTCTTCCATTTATGATTAGCAGGAATTCGCAGGTTGCCAATGATTCAAACAATGCAAAGTTATACAATAAATATCCCGGAAAGAGAATTCTGATTGTGGAGGATAAACATATCAATCTGGAGGTGGTAAAGGGTTTTTTGGAGGATTCTGAACTGGTTATTGACGAGGCGGAAAATGGAAAAGAAGCTGTAGATAAAATAAAGAATGCTTTGGAGGGAACTTATGATCTTGTCTTTATGGACATCAGTATGCCTGTAATGAGAGGGGATGAAGCCGCGATGCTGATTAGGCAGATTGATAGGGCAGATTGTAGAGTATTGCCAATTATTGCAATGACAGCAAATGCGTTGGAGAGTGATGTGCGAAATTCTTATAAGTGTGGTATGAGTGGACATATTTCTAAACCAGTGGAACCAGAGGAGGTATATAAGTGTCTGAACAAATGGCTGATAGACAGACGCAGGTAAAAACATGTGAACTTTGTCCAAGGCAATGCCATGTGGACAGAATCATTAGTAGAGGATATTGTGGCGAAAAAGAATCTGTAAGAGTAGCAAGGGCATCACTTCATCAATGGGAGGAACCTTGCATCAGCGGTGAATCTGGCTCAGGGACTATTTTTTTCTCAGGTTGTCCACTCCAATGTGTATTTTGTCAGAATAGAGATATTTCTGTGGACGGAAAAGGTAAAATACTCAATTGTGTTCAATTGTCAGAATTGTTTTTACGGTTGCAAGAGAAAGGGGCACAGAATATTAATCTGGTTACGCCAACACATTTTGCTTCGCAGATTGCAATAGCACTGCAAACAGCTAAGTCAAAAGGATTGGAGATTCCAATTGTATATAACACTTCTGGCTATGAGCGCGTCGAAACATTGCGTTTGCTTGCTGGATTAATTGATATTTATCTTCCGGATTTTAAATATTATGATAGTCAACTTTCGGGGCGATATTCCAACGCACCGGATTATTTTAAATATACATCACTTGCAATTGAAGAGATGGTGTGTCAAGTCGGAACGCCAATTTTTACCAATACAAAATCAGGAATACAGATTATGCAGCGTGGTGTGATTGTCAGGCATATGGTTATGCCTGGGCATACCAGAGATTCCAAGGCGGTGATTAAATTTTTACATCACACTTTTGGAGAGCGTATTTTTATAAGTATCTTAAATCAATACACGCCAATGCCAAATTTACAAAATTATCCTGAACTTAACAGGCGTGTGACAAGCAGAGAGTATAATAAAGTGATTGACTACGCGATTTATTTAGGTGTGGAAAATGCGTGGATACAGGAGGGAAATACTGCAAAAGAAAGTTTTATTCCCAATTTTGATGATGTAGGGGATTTTTTATAAGGAGGTTTGTGTATGTATAAGAATTATATATTTGATTTGTATGGGACTTTGATTGACATTTACACAGATGAATACAGTAAAAATTTTTTTAAGAAATATGCAAAGTGGCTCCGAAGGCAAGGATTTCATTTTGAGTGGAAGCTATTTTATAAGTTGTATACTACAATAGAACGAGAGCATAGAAAGAAGGCTGAACTTGCAGGCAGATATACCAATCCAGAAATTATGATTGAGAAAGTGTTTCAGGAAGTGTTTGCTGAGAATGGGTATGAACTGTCAGAAGAGCAGGTGCAATTTTTATGTGCAGGTTTTCGCCGCACTTCATTAATACGTTTTTGCTTGTTTCCAGACACGATTGCATGTCTTGAGGGGTTAAAAAGCGCTGGAAAGAATATTTATTTGCTTTCTAATGCGCAGAGGAGTTTTACCTGGCAAGAGTTAGAATTGACAGGATTGATACCATATTTTAATGGGATACTCATTTCCTCAGATGAAGGTTGCATGAAGCCAGATCCGGAGTTTTATAATAAATGCTGTGAACGATACCATCTTGACAAAGCCCAGTCTGTGATGATTGGCAATGAATTAAAGTCTGATATGACTGGTGCAGCCGCTGCGGGAATCGATGCGTTTTATATGAACCGTTGTGCGGTATTTCATCAGGAGAAAAACCCAATTTATCAGTATGTATCTCCTAAAGGCTCTCTGTTAGAAGTGCTTATACAGACAGGAGTTACTGTGAAATCATAGATTTCATTATCTTGATTAGAATACCTACTAGGGTGGCAAATGGGGACTACTATATGATTTTGGAGGAGTTGTTGTGCTGACAAGAGAGGATTTTTTATCACTTAATTTTGTAAAAAAAGAAGATTTTACAGGAAGTTTTCAAGGAATGCGCTTTATGCTTCATCAAGAAGATATAGAGGAGGAGAAAAAACTAAAAGTTTATCTCTGGAGTGAACCTTTTGGATTTGAAGCAACACCAGAAGAAGAGAAAATTTATCGGATATTTTCATTTAGTGAGGCAGGACTAGCGGAAGCAATTGACTGGATGAATGAAAATTATGATCGCATTAGATACAAAAGATAAGGGGTATGCTTCCGGCAGATTGCAGAAGAATATATTATGTTGTGCATGATGCGTGTTTTGTAGATGGCGTTTTTGAATTACCTTGTGTAACACTATATACTAAAAAACAACCCACATGACGGTGTGGGTTGTTTTTATATGCATGGATACTCAATACATAAGGAAAGAAGAGGAATTTTTTCTACATCTCTTCTGCATGTATTGATTATTTTATATTCAATTTTATGCTAACTGGTTTACAGCTTTGGATAAACGAGAAACTTTTCTGGAAGCATAATTTTTGTGATATACGCCCTTTGTTGTAGCTTTATCAATAATGCTTGTTGCATTTAACAAAGCAGCAGCAGCAGCTTCCTTGTCATTTGCTTCTACAGCTGTATAAACTTTTTTGATCGCAGTTTTTACACCAGATTTGATTGCTTTATTTCTATCAGCTTTTGTTCTGTTGACCAAAATTCTTTTTTTTGCAGATTTGATGTTTGCCATGCTTGACACCTCCCATTTTCTCGATATTTTTTACTTTTTAAATTATGGAAACTATTTGTCGATAATTTATAGTTCCAATTTATGTTTCTTTAAAGCCGGACACGGACGAACTAAAGGAAACATACTTGTATATTGTAATTTATGGAATCTGATATGTCAATACATATTCTCAAAAAAATCAGAAAAAATAATCAGTATGATTATGGTTCATTCATTATAAAAAGTAATAGCAATTTAATCCCAAATTGAGAAAAATTTTTATTTTTATTTTTTAATTTTATGGATAAAGTGAGTTGCTATTTTATTGATAATGCACAAAATGGTATAAAATTGAGACGTGATTGATAACTCGTTTTGAAAAATCAAAAATATAGGGGGATTTGACATGCAACAGTTTCAGATTCGGACAGACTTGGCATTGGAAGCGACAGAAAGCGTCAGAAAGCAAGCATCAGGTCAGATGCGAGGAATCTCTATTGATGAGTATGATATTATGGAGGATGTCCATATATCAAAAGTAGTAATCTTGACAAAGAATGCAGCAAAAAGTATGGGAAAGCCAATAGGAACCTATATTACATTGGAAGCGTCTGCACTTCAAGAGAGCGATGAGGATTATCACAGAGAAATATCGGAGGAGCTGGCAAGACAGCTCAAAAGCATCTTGCCAAATATTGATCAGGAAGAGCGTTCTATTTTGGTCGTAGGGCTTGGAAATCGTGATGTTACTGCAGACTCTTTGGGACCTTGTACTGTTGATAATCTGTTTATTACAAGACACATTATTAGAGAATATGGGAAACAGGCATACAAAGCTTCTAAAATTCACCAGATTAGTGCATTAGTACCGGGGGTAATGGCAAAGACTGGTATGGAAACTGCTGAGATTATAAAAGGAGTAATAAAGGAGACGACTCCAGACATAGTTATAGTAATAGATGCACTGGCGGCAAGGAGCACCAGACGATTAAATAGGACAGTGCAGATAACAGATACTGGTATTCATCCAGGTTCTGGTGTAGGAAATCATAGAAATGCGCTCACCAAGGAAAGCCTTGGTGTACCTGTAATTGCAATTGGTATTCCTATGGTTGTGGATGCTGGTACCATTGTTTCGGATGCGCTGGAGAAGTTGTCAGAGGAATATGACGGTGGAAAAGCATCATTGGATTATTTTAGGAATAGTACAGATACACAGCTTCATAATATGTATGTAACAGCGAAAAATATTGACGAGACGACAAAAAGGCTTAGCTTTACATTGTCAGAGGCAATTAATATCGCCTTGGATATGGAGCAGGAGGAATAGAGAGTGGATATCAACTATAAAATAAAAAAGTATGGGGTATTTATCGCGATATTCCTGATTGTGTTGGTGCAGCTTTTGATGCGTGCAGCAAACGATATAGAAAATACTATTGTAAATAGTACAGAGAATAAAGAAACACTTGGTGAAAAACTTTACAATATCGCTATAAATCAGGGAATTAAGCTCTCCAGCCCATATATAGTATATTTGAGTGGCGGTGAAAAAAAGGGGTTGCAATATCAAATATCGAAAAATATGCCTTTAGAGCAATGCTTGCTATTGGAAGCAGAGGATGATGG
Source organism: Lachnospiraceae bacterium (assembly GCA_011959805.1). Lineage (GTDB taxonomy): Bacteria > Bacillota > Clostridia > Lachnospirales > Lachnospiraceae > COE1. The sequence goes on from BLMC01000005.1 coordinate 75,446, forward strand.
CCATATTACAGAATATAAACAACCATCTGTATTGGAGGAAATGGCAGTCGCAGAAAATAGTCTGGCTTATCAAAATAATCTTCAAACTGAGAATGATATAAAAGATAATAATGAGAATGAGATACAAAATCAAAATCCGCAGGATCTGGAGGATGCTGTATTGGCAGAGAATACAGCATCGACAGGGGCTTTTGTGCCTGTACAGGCACCTGTTGCAAAGTATTCTGAACAACAATTAGAAGAACCAGGATTTATTAAGAAAACATTTTATTCAGAAGATCCGACTACGCAGATTCGGGAAGATCAGCTTCAATATAATACATTGATGGGTTTTGACGCTGGTTTAAAACAAGATAATAGCAATATTCAAATATTAGTATATCATACACATTCTCAAGAAACATATGTAAATTCTACAGGAGGAGATTCTAAAACATCGATTGTAGGAGTTGGAGAACATTTATGTGAGATACTCAGAACACAATATGGATTTAATGTGCTGCACCATACAGGAGAATACGATGTAGAGAGCAGAGATTATGCCTATTCCAATGCGATGGCAGGTTTAGATAAGGTACTTGCAGAGCATCCAACAATTGAAGTTATGATTGATCTACATAGAGACCAGACAAACCCTGACACGAAATTGGTGACAACTGTGCAGGACAGACCAACAGCAAAATTTATGTTTTTTAATGGTTTGTGTTATACAAATGCGTTGGGAACACTCACAAATCTTCCCAACCCATATGTACAAGATAATTTGTCTTTCGCTTTTCAAATGCAGTTGACAGCAGAGGAATATTACCCAGGACTTACCAGACGTATTTATTTGAAAGGATATCGATATAACCTACATTACAGGCCTAAGAGTCTACTGATTGAACTTGGTTCTCAGACAAATACAGTTGAAGAAGCAATGAATGCTTGTGATCCATTAGCACATATTATTGCTATGGTGTTGAATGGAAAAAATAAAGAGTAGTTTATGGGTTACTATTTTCAAAAAAAGGTGGTATACTATAAATATTCAATAAAACACAAGAATAAATTACGAAAGGAAGGAATTTATTATGGCAGTAGTACATTTAACAGAGGCAAATTTTGACAAGGAGGTATTGGGAGCAAATCTTCCAGTATTGGTTGATTTCTGGGCACCTTGGTGCAATCCATGCAGGATGCTCTCGCCGATTATAGAGGAGATTGCAGAGGAGATTACAGACGTAAAAATATGTAAAGTAAACATTGATGAGGCAAGTATTCTTTCTGATCGGTATGGAGTGATGTCAATTCCTACTCTGATTTTATTTAAAAATGGAGAGGTTGCAGCAAAATCAGTTGGAGCGAAACAAAAACCAGAGATTTTGGACTTTATCAAGGCGTGATAATGGGAAAGTATAAAAATAGAATCCTGGGTCTGCATATTATTAAGGCATCTAAAATCGCTCTGGCAGCAGTGTTGTCAATTTTGGCGGCAAATCTGCTAGGGCTGAAATATGCCGTTACAGCAGGAATTATTACCGTCTTAAGCATTCAAAATACGAAACGTGAAACTCTAAAAACTGCCAGAAATCGGGGTCTGGCTTTTTTGTGTGCATTGGTTATTGCATATATATGTTATTCTTGGATGGGATTTCGTGTCAGAGCATTTATTCTCTATCTGTTTCTCTTTGCATTTTTATGCCTAACGGCAGGATGGGGAGAAGCGATTGCGATGGATTCTGTGTTGATATCACATTTTCTAACAGAACAAGGTTTTGGCATGGAAATGATTATAAATGAATTACTATTATTTATAGTAGGGACTTTTTTTGGTATATTAATTAATCTTCATCTAAGAAAAAAAGAAGATGAGTTTGATAAATTGTCAATGCAAGTTGATGAAGAAATCAAAGGAATGATTCATAGAATGGCAGAAAATTTAATGCGGGAGGACAAGACTGGATACAATGCAGAATGTTTTGTTCGCCTTGAGGACAAAATTTCTCTTGCAAAAGAATGTGCAATTAGAAATTGGAACAATACACTTTGGAGTCAATCTTCTTACGAACTTGATTATATTAGGATGCGGGAAAATCAAAGTCGAGTTTTGAGAAATATTTATGACAGTATTGTATGTATTCAAATGCTTCCCGCACAGACAATCCAGGTTGCTGCTTTTTTTGAAGAGATAGAGGCACAGTACCATCGGGAAAATGATGTAGAAGAATTGCTTGAAATTTTGGGAAAAATGCTCTCTGATATGAAGCTTGAAGCACTTCCTCAAAGTCGGAAAGAGTTTGAAGCCAGAGCACTTTTATTTTATACTTTGATGCAGTTGGAAGAATTTTTAAGATTAAAAAATCGATTTGTATTACAATTTACTCCACATCATAAAAAGAAAAGTTCTTGTCCCTGATAGTAAACTTTTTGAACAAGAAGGCTTTATTATAGTTTTTTAATAAAATTGTTCCAAATTAGATAGAGGGGGAACAGTAAATTGGAGGAATAAAAAATGTTGAAAAAAAATGAAATTTCTTGTTGACAGATGAAGAATGACGTGGTAAGATAATTTTCGTCGCTAAGATAGTTAAGTGATTAAAAAACACTCATAAATTAAATGGTGACAAAAATAAAAAAGTGCTTGACAGATTGTAAGAAGCTATGGTAAACTAAATGAGCTGTCACAAATAAGACAAGCACATAAAATTAAGAACCTTGACAAATAAACAGTAATGCAACCC
>BLMC01000006.1 GCA_011959805.1 Lachnospiraceae bacterium
CGCCCATTAAAGCGGTACGCGAGCTGGGTTCAGAACGTCGTGAGACAGTTCGGTCCCTATCCGGCGTAGGCGAAGGATATCAGAGAGGAGCTGTCCTTAGTACGAGAGGACCGGGATGGACAGACCGCTGGTGAATCTGTTGGAAACCAATTCCAGAGCAGAGAAGCCAAGTCTGGAAAGGATAAACGCTGAAGGCATCTAAGCGTGAAGCCAGCCTCAAGATGAGATATCCCTCACAGAAGTGAATAAGACCCCTTGAAGACGACGAGGTAGATAGGACGAAGATGTAAGTATAGTAATATATTGAGTTAGAAGTTACTAATCGGTCGAAGGCTTATCCTGAGAGGAAGAGAGAGATGTTGTGGAAGAGAGAGATAGAGAGAATTAAATTTTGTGTTCGGTTTTGAGGGAATACAACCTCAATATGAAAGATGGCGAAGTAGCTCAGTTGGCTAGAGCACGCGGTTCATACCCGCGGTGTCGAGGGTTCAAATCCCCCCTTCGCTATTTTTTTATTTCTAAAAATTATTGACTTTATACTGTAAAAGTGATAAAATTTGATAGTATTCAATTAGAACTATGAGCTGACTTGTTCTGCAAATCATTCCATTTGATGCAGACAAGTCAGTTTTTTTAGGCGTATGGAGAGTACATAAATATTTTTTAATGGAGGTTCAAGAAATGAACAATGGTACAGTAAAGTGGTTTAACGCTCAGAAAGGTTATGGATTTATTACAAACGAAGGTACAGGAGAGGACGTATTTGTCCATTTTTCAGCAATTGTATCAGATGGATACAAAACTCTTGAAGAAGGACAGAAGGTTACTTTTGATATTGAGCAAGACCCGAAAAACAGTTCTAAGCTTAGAGCTGCAAATGTAGTACTTGCATAATGTGCAGGCGTTATATTGTAGAGAAAAATAAATCCCTTCTGACAGTTCCAGCTGCCAGAAGGGATTTATTTTAGGTTTTTTAAATAAGTTCATCGATTCTTTTCATTGCTTCAATTGTACTATCGCGTGTCCCAAAAGAAGTAATACGGAAAAATTTTTGTCCATTTTTTCCAAAGCCAGCACCAGGAGTTCCAACAATCTGTGCATTGTCTAATAAATAATCAAAAAAATCCCAAGAATCCATATTGTTAGGACACTTAAACCAGATATAAGGGGAGTTGACTCCGCCAAAACAAGATATATTCTTTTTGAGAAGACCATTCAAAATTATTTTTGCATTTTCTTGATAATATTTTATATTGGATTTACATTGTGCCATTCCTTCGGGGGAGAATACTGCTGCAGCACCTTTTTGAACAATGTAGGAGACGCCGTTAAATTTTGTGGTTTGACGACGATTCCACATTGCATTTACGGAGATTTTGATACCGGATGAAGAGAGAAAGGTCAAATCTTCTGGAATAATTGTATATCCGCATCGCACTCCAGTAAAACCTGCTGTTTTGGAAAGAGAGCAAAATTCAATTGCGCATTTTTTTGCTCCTTCGATAGCGTAAATGCTTCTCGGGAGTGTTTCATCTGTTATAAAACATTCATAAGCAGAATCATATAGAATAATAGCATTATTTTCCAAGGCATAATCAATCCAATTTTTGAGTTGGTCTCTATTATATGTTGCGCCAGTTGGATTGTTTGGCGAACAAATGTATATAATATCAGAGTGTACATTATCATCTGGCATTGGTAGAAAATTATTTTCTTCATTGGCGTCAATATAAATAATATTTCTACCACTCATAATATTAGTGTCAACATACACAGGATAAACAGGATCAGGAATTAAGACAATATTGTCTCTGCCAAAAATATCAGTAATATTTCCTGTATCACTTTTAGCACCATCAGATACAAATACTTCGCAGGGGTTGATAGAAATATTATTTCTACTATAGTAATCAACAATCGCTAATCGAAGAAAATCATACCCCTGCTCAGGACCGTAGCCTTTAAATGTTTCAGCACTTGCAAGTGCATCAATTCCTTCATGGAGTTGTGAAATGACTTTAGAGCCAAGAGGTAGTGTTACATCGCCAATACCAAGACGAATAATTTTCTTGTTGGGATTTTTTTCTGAGTAAGCGTTAACGCGATGCGCAATCTCAGAAAAAAGATAACTTTCTTTTAGATCGAAAAAGTTTTCATTAAATTTAGGCATAATTAATTCCTCCATTATAGTTGTTCTTAATAGGAACACTATTGTAATCATAACTGTATTGTATATATTTGTCAATTGCGAAATGAATTATTGAAAAAAATCCTTGAGTATGATAAGTTTATTCGAGGGGAATCATAGAATCATTTTGAGAGGAGTAAAACAATGTATAGCGAAGAAATAAGTGACGCAAAAAGAGTAGTTGCAGAATTTTTAGAGCAGATAGAGCTTAAGCGTGGAGATTTGGTAGTGATAGGATGTTCTACAAGTGAAATTGTCGCACATGGTATTGGGTCGTATTCCAATGCAGAGCTAGGGGAAGCTATCTTTATAGCCATGTATGAAGAATTAACGAAAGTAGGATTATCTGTTGCAACACAGTGTTGTGAACATTTGAATAGAGCATTGATTATGACTATGGAAGATGCAGAACGTTTTGGATATGAAATTGTGAATGTAATACCACAACCAAAGGCAGGAGGTTCTTTCTCTACTGCTGCGTGGAAACATATGAAAAATCCAGTTGCAGTGGAACATGTGCAGGCACATGCAGGTATAGATATTGGAGATACACTGATTGGTATGCATTTAAAATCAGTTGCAGTACCAGTTAGAATAGCACATCCAGTGATTGGCGCTGCGCATATTGTATGTGCAAGAACTAGACCAAAATATGTAGGAGGCGGCAGAGCATGTTATAATGAGGATTTGGAATAAGAGGATTACAGACATGCAAGTCATATTATATTCTATGTATTGAGATGTATTTGCTGTAGAAAACAATATCATGATGTTAACGCAAAAGTCTAAGTAAATGACATCGAGAGTAGACAGTAACAATAATTATTTAATTTTGTAAACTTTTGTGAAAATCTCTTTTCTAAAGTAGTAAATGTGTGTTATAATCGGTATGTCTGTATAGTAAAAGCAGAAGATAGTTTTGCTTACTGGCATGATAATATCATTAGTTGAGATAGGCTGACACGGCAGTTTGTGCTGAATTTACCAAATAGCTTGTGTAATACGAAAGGGTAACAAATGCTGCAGGATAAAATAGACTTGAATGAGAATGTGGAGACAAATGATAGCGTAACAGAGGCAAGGAAACTAAGTTTTATTGATATTTTAGTTCCGGTACTTACCATGATAACAATTGTCAACTGTATTGTAATATTGATACTTGTAATGAATATTGGTAAAAAAGTAAATGGATTGGAACAACGATTGCTGCTTTTAGAGAAAAAAGCGCTTTATGAAGAGTACGAGGCTGTGACTGTGAAGAAGGAAGCTTCGACAGTTTCTGATGATAGTGACAGCACTTCCGAAGTTTCCGAAGCAGCCGACATTGTAGCAGTTGCTGAGTTGGAAGACTCTTATGAGTGGAATGGTAGAGAAAATAGTGCTGCTACTATAAGGAGAGTATATTTTACATTTGATGATGGACCAAGCGCCAATACAGATAGAATATTAGATATTCTTGCACAATATGGTGTGAAGGCAACATTTTTTGTGGTTGGTAAAAATGGCTATGCAGAGCAGTATCAGCGAATCGTAAAGGAAGGACATACATTGGGTATGCATTCGTATAGCCATAGATACAGTGAAATATATGCTTCGTTGGAGGCATATAAAGAAGATTTGACAAAACTTCATGATTTTTTGTATGAACTTACAGGGGAAAATTGTAATATTGTGCGATTTCCCGGTGGCAGCAGCAATACGATCAGCAAAGTGGATATGCAGGAGCTAATTCATTATTTGAATCAGGAGGATATGGTATACTTTGATTGGAATGTTTCAAGTGGTGATGCATCCAAAGAAAGTAAGGATGCAGATCAGATTGCGAGGAATGTACTTGACCAGATCAATAAATATAATAATGTCGTAATTCTTTTTCATGATGCAGCAGGAAAAACTACGACAGTGGATGCATTGTCTGAGATTATTGAAAAGATATTAGAGTCGGATAATACAGTTATTCTGCCAATATCGGAAGATACAGTAAAAGTGCAGCATTTGCATGAGTAATGCAGCATTTGTGAGAATGGTAATTAGTACAACATTATATAAAAATTGGAGGATAATTTATTATGGGTTTTTTTCAGGATTTAAAGCAGGATTTATCACAGACAGTCAATGATCTGGAGGCTGATGATACAGTGGCAGGACTGAATCTTGATGGTGTAGAAGGACAGGTTCCAGATTTATTTGGTGTTGCGCAAGATAATGATTTTGCAGATTTTGAGGCTGTTGTGGAAAAAAATGCAGCTGCACTTGATGATGAGTTGATAAAGCCATCAGATCTTCAGGAGAAAATAATTGAGGCCGATGTCAACATGCCAGTTATGATGGATACAATAAATAATACAGCAGAAATTGAACTGAATGATATAAGTGCCCTTGATGGATTGGAACAGGAAATGACAGAAATGTCAGATATATCAGACACAGAACTAGAAATTAAGAACGAGCAGTCATTGAACGAAGAAAAAACAAGTTTGCAGGAGCCTGTAGAGGGAGTTTCAGCGGTAATGCCTGTGGATAATTTTGTATCGGCGGCATCGACAGACACAGCAATTATTACATCAAAAATGAGTATTATTGGTGATGTGACAAGCAGTGGCAATATGGATTTGATTGGGACTGTTACGGGGAATATTGAGATTCTTGGGAAGCTGAAGGTCACAGGAAGTATTACTGGTAATGCAACAGCGGCAGAAATCTATGCAGAATCTGCACAGATTAATGGGGAGATACGAAGCAGTGGCAGTGTGAAAATTGGCCAAAGTTCTGTGATACTTGGAAATATTTTTGCGACAAGCGCGGTGATTGCTGGTGCAGTAAAAGGAGATATCGATGTATGCGGTCCTGTTATTTTGGATACTTCGGCAATTGTGATGGGCAATATCAAATCAAAATCAGTACAGATTAATAACGGAGCAGTAATTGAGGGAATGTGTTCACAGTGCTATGCTGAAATCAGTCCTACAGCATTTTTTGATGATGTGAAAAAAAATAGAAAGTTAGAGTAGGAGTCGGCATGGATATGAAGAGAATATTATTAAAATTGAGTGGAGAAGCGCTTGCAGGAGAGAAAAAAACAGGGTTTGATGAGCCTACAGTAACGGCGGTGGCAATGCAAGTAAAAGATATTGTCGATACTGGTGTGCAAGTAGGGATTGTAATTGGTGGTGGGAATTTTTGGCGAGGAAGGACAAGTGAGACAATCGACAGGACAAAAGCGGATCAGATTGGTATGCTTGCTACGGTTATGAATTGTATCTATGTATCAGAGATTTTTCGATATGTAGGGATGAGAACAGAAATATTTACTCCGTTTCCATGTGCTTCCTTCACAGAGCTTTTTTCAAAGGATAGGGCTGTATCAGCACTTGAAGCAGGTAAGGTTATATTTTTTGCAGGGGGCATTGGGCATCCGTATTTCTCAACTGATATGGGAACAGTTCTTAGGGCTGTTGAGATTGAGGCAGATATGATTCTCTCTGCGCGAGCAGTGGATGGAGTGTATGACTCTGATCCAAAACTCAATAAAGATGCGAAAAAATATGATACGATTCCAATTAAGAAAGTTGTGGATAAACAACTTGGCGTGATGGACTTGGCGGCGGCAGTGCTTTGTATGGAAAATAAAATGCCAATGACTATCTTTGGATTAAATGAAGAGAAAAGTATTATCAATACAGTAAAAGGAAAATCGAATGGCACTGTAATTACAGTCTGATTCCACGGAGACAGGTTACTATAGCACTCGATTTAAAGTAAAATATGAATCAGAAATCAGGAGGAGAAAAAATGGACGCAAGAGTAAAAACATATGATGACAAAATGCAAAAGGCACTTGATTTTCTTTTATCAGATTATCAAACCATACGTGCAGGTCGTGCAAATCCACATGTGCTTGACAAATTAAAGGTGAATTATTATGGATCACCTACCCCAATTCAACAGGTTGGCAATATTACTGTTCCAGAGGCTAGAATGATTCAGATTGCGCCGTGGGAGAAGAGCTTGATTAAGGAGATTGAAAAGGCGATTATGGCATCTGACATTGGTATTACGCCGAGTAATGACGGAGTGGTGATTCGTCTTGTATTTCCAGAATTGACAGAGGAACGCAGAAAAGAACTTGTGAAGGATATCAAAAAAAAGGGAGAAGAGTGCAAAGTGGCAGTTCGCAACATTAGACGAGATGCAAATGAGTCGTTTAAGAAGCTTGCAAAATCTGAAGTATCGGAGGATGAAATCAAGGATTTGGAGGATGCAGTTCAAAAGCTTACAGATAAATATATTAAGGATGTTGATAAGGCAATCGAAGAGAAATCAAAAGAGGTGCTTACGGTATAAATGAATGGTAGGGGGGCGTGCATAAGGGATGTAATGCCCTCCTGTTTTTATGCACATGGGCACCCAGAAAAAGAAGTGCCTTCTCTACTTGATTATACACAGATATAGAAAGAGAATAAGAAAGGAAGTGTAAAATGAATATACCAAATCATGTGGCGATTATTCTTGATGGAAATGGACGATGGGCGAAGGCAAAAGGGCTTCCGCGTACAGCTGGACATGTGCAGGGCGCAAAGACAGTGGAACAAATTTGTGAGGATGCTTATAATATGGGTATTCATTATCTTACGATATATGCGTTTTCAACAGAGAATTGGACTCGGCCAGATAATGAAGTGACAACACTAATGAATCTACTTAGAAATTATATGAAAAACAGTATTAAGCGCGCTCAAAAAAACAATATGTGTGTGCGTGTGATTGGTGATAAGTCAGGGCTTGCAGAAGATTTACAGACAAGTATTGCTAAATTAGAAGAGGCAACGCGAAATAATACAGGACTTCATTTTCAGATTGCAATCAATTATGGGGGGCGTGACGAGTTGCAAAGAGCTGTCATAAAATTGGCCAATGAAGTGGCAGCAGGAACGTTAAAACCAGAGGAAATTGATGATAAAAAAATTGCTGCGCAGTTAGATACAGTTGGTTTGCCTGATCCAGATTTATTGATTCGTACATCGGGAGAACAGCGGATATCGAACTTTTTATTGTGGCAGACTTCTTACACCGAATTGTATTTTACTCCAGTGCTATGGCCAGATTTTAATAAAAATGAGCTTGCTAAGGCAGTAGAGGCGTACCAAAAAAGAGACCGAAGATATGGGCTTGTGAAGGAGGAGTCATAAATGGCATCTAATATTCTTGGAAAAATAAGCAAAGAGCGAACAATCAGTGCAGTTATTATTGTCATAGCGGCATTGGCGTCTATTCTACCAGGAGGGATAATATTAGGAGCAGTATTATATGTAATTTCAATAATTGGATTTTTAGAGTTAACAAAGGCATGTAAAGTCAGAGAAAGTCACAAACCAAATGCACTTGAAATAGTAGGGGTGGTCGCTGTTACTTGTTATTATCTTACTCTTTATTTTATACAAGATATATTGTATTCTGTGATGATTATTCTTTTGACAATGATTGCGATGATGTTTGTGTATGTGTTTTGCTTTCCAAAGTATCATGCGACTCAGGTGATGAATGCATATTTTGCGTTGATTTATGCACCGATAATGTTGTCGTTTGTATTCTTGACAAGACAACTTGAAAATGGAATCTATCTGGTATGGATGATTTTTATTAGCTCATGGATATCAGATACCTTTGCTTATTTGACAGGAGTAATGATTGGCAGACATAAACTTGCACCCGTATTAAGTCCTAAAAAATCCATTGAAGGTTCAGTAGGTGGTATTGTTGGAGCAGCATTGTTTGGAGCGTTATTTGGAGCATATATGAACAATACGCTTGGTGAAACGCAGTATGTAATAATACTAGCAGTAGTTGGTGGTGTTGGTTCTGTGATATCGCAGGTAGGGGATTTGGCAGCGTCTGCGATTAAGCGAAATCATGAAATCAAGGATTATGGTAAATTGATACCAGGGCATGGAGGAATTATGGACCGGTTTGACAGTGTGATCTTTACAGCGCCAATCACTTATTTTTTAATATTGATTCTTATGTACGGGCATGGATGATTTGGTTTCGGAATATAATAAGGAGGAGGATTTTGTGAAAAAAATAGCAATATTGGGTTCTACTGGATCGATTGGTACACAGACCCTTGAGATTGTACGTGACAATCCTGATTTGCAAGTAGTAGGACTGGCAGCAGGGACAAATGTTGCGCTGTTGGAAAAGCAAGTAAGAGAATTTCAGCCGAGATTAGTGTCATTGGAAAGCGAAGCTAGTTGCAAAGAATTAAAAATAAAACTAGCGGATATGGATGTGCAGATTATACCAGGCATGGAAGGATTACTGGCGATTGCGGAGATGGAAGAAACTGAGATATTGGTGACAGCAATTGTAGGAATGATTGGTATTCGACCAACAATTGCTGCGATTAAAAAGGGAAAAGATATTGCTCTGGCAAACAAAGAAACGCTGGTGACAGCAGGGCATATTATTATGCCACTTGCTGACAAAATGGGTGTTTCGATTCTTCCAGTTGACAGTGAACACAGTGCGATTTTCCAATCGATGCAGGGTGAAAATAAAGATAGAATCAACAAATTGTTGATTACAGCGTCGGGGGGACCATTTCGAGGGCAAACAAGACAGGAATTGGAACAGATACAGCTTGAAGATGCGTTAAAACACCCCAATTGGTCTATGGGACATAAAATTACGATCGATTCAGCAACACTTGTCAATAAAGGACTTGAAGTTATGGAAGCCAAATGGCTTTTTGGTGTGGATTTAGACCGGATTCAGGTGGTAGTGCATCCACAGAGTATTATTCACTCAATGGTAGAATATGTAGACGGCGGGATTATAGCACAATTGGGAGTGCCAGACATGAAATTGCCAATTCAGTATGCGTTGTTTTATCCAGATAGGCGTCCGATGGGAGGAAAACGAGTAGATTTTTATACACTTGGCAGTATCACTTTTGAAAAGCCAGATATGGAGACCTTTGTAGGGTTAAAGCTGGCGATGAGAGCAGCTGTAGAAGGCGGGAGTATACCAACGGTATTCAATGCGGCGAATGAACGAGCAGTAAGCTTATTCCTTGACAGAAAAATTCGTTTTTTACAAATTCCTGAGATTATTGAACTGTGTATGGAAGCGCATTATAAGATAGAAAATCCTGGTGTAGAGGAGATTTTAAGAACAGAACAGGAAATATACGATTTAATTCAATCGAAATATCAATAGCGAGAATGGAATAAAATATTTGCTTGAGATTGATGAAATAGCAAAATAATAGTATAGTACATTTTTATCAATATAAGCGAAATGGTCATTATATTATGAAGGTGCTTTTATTTCTGTGAGTAGTGCGCCAGGCGATTACGAAACAGATATTTGCGAATGCCGCGAGGTAATATTTGCAGTTTGCTATGTTGCAAGTTTGATGTTTTGCCAGCTTGGTGCACAATTGTTGACTTTATTGCAGGCGTGAGAATTGGTTCTATGCCAGTAGAGCTAACTTGCACGCTGTGTCAAAAATGCCAAGGGTATTTTTGAAAGTAATTGTTAACAATTAAAAGACGTAGTTTGTATAGGATATTTGAGAGTGCAGGGTAAAAAACATAGATATAGTGGGCTATGACAAGGCTTAAAAACAGGGAGGAAAGAGTAAGGAATGATTGTCACAATTATTGTATTTGTGCTAATTTTTGGAGTGGTGGTAATCGCGCATGAACTAGGTCATTTTCTGATTGCAAAATTGAATGGTATCAAAGTATTACAGTTTTCGATTGGTATGGGACCAGATATTATTAAATTTACTAAGGGGGAGACTAAATATGTACTCAAGCTGCTGCCAATTGGTGGTGCTTGTATGTTTGAGGGTGAAGATGGAATTTATTCAACAACGCCTGATGGGGAAGAGAAGGATGGGCAGAAACCAGAAGGGGCATTTAATGATGCGAATGTTTGGTCAAGAATTGCCACTGTATTTGCAGGACCTTTTTTTAATATTATTCTTGCGTTTTTGTTGTCATTGATTGTTGTCGGTTTTTCGGGTGAGGTAATTCCAACAATTAATTCGTTGACAGAGGGATATCCAGCGTTGGAGGCAGGATTAAAAGAGGGAGATATCATCACAAAGATTGACAAAGAGCGTATCTATCTACAAGGGGAAGTGACTTTTGCGTCGGCATTGAGTGGTGGAGAACCAATGGAAATTGAATATAAACGCGATGGTCAAAAATATACGACAGTCATCACCCCTAAATTTAATGAGCAGGACAATCGATATTACATTGGATTTACGATTGGAGAAACCATTAAATGTAAGGGATTGGATTTGATTAAATATAGTGTTTATGAGGTTCGTTATTGGTTTAAAACGACGATTAAGAGCTTGTTGATGTTAGTACAAGGGAAACTATCTGCGAATGACCTGTCTGGTCCAGTCGGTATCGCAGCGACAATTGATGAGACGATCGAAGTGACAAAACCATATGGATTGCCAACAGTTGTACTCACTATGATTAATTTTGCAGTGTTGCTCAGTGTGAATCTTGGCATTATGAATTTGTTGCCATTACCAGCACTTGATGGTGGGAGACTTCTATTTTTATTTATTGAAGTTGTCCGTGGGAAACCAGTATCGCCAGATAAGGAAGGACTTGTACATTTCGTTGGATTTGTGGCGCTGATGATATTGATGGTATTTGTGTTGTATAATGATATTGCGAGGATTTTTATGCATTAAAAACAACAAAACTGCTTCTGGTGTCCAGAGGATTTTTGAACACAAGAACTAAGAAAGGCGAAAATATATTTGTTGATGATGACATCAGAAAGAGTGCTGTAGAACTTTAAATAGGAGAAATTTATGTATCGAGAGAAAACGAAAGTAATACACATTGGTGATAGGGTGATTGGCGGTGGAAATCCAATTTTGATTCAGTCTATGACCAATACCAAGACAAATGATGTGGCGGCGACAGTGGCGCAAATTCAGCGTCTTACTGAAGTTGGTTGCGATATTATTAGATGCACGGTACCAGATCTGGATGCGGCCAAGGCAATTGCACAGATCAAGAAAGAAATTTCGATTCCGCTTGTGGCGGATATCCATTTTGATTATAAGATGGCAATTGCTGCCATAGAATATGGCGCCGATAAAATTCGTATCAACCCTGGAAACATTGGAAACAGAGAGAATGTTGCAGAGGTTGTGCGGGTCGCTAGAGAGCGATCAATACCAATTCGTGTCGGTGTAAATAGTGGTTCACTCGAAAAAGAGTTAATTGAGAAATATACTGGTGTTACTGCAGAGGGGATTGTGGACAGCGCATTGGACAAAGTGCACATTATCGAAGATTTGGGATACGATAATATTGTAATTAGCATCAAATCTTCTGATGTTATGATGTGTGTGAAAGCACATGAGTTGCTTGCGGGTAAGACGCCATATCCATTACATGTAGGTATTACAGAGGCGGGGACGGTGACAAGTGGAAATATTAAATCAGCAATAGGGCTTGGGATTATACTGAATCAGGGAATTGGCGATACAATCCGTGTATCGCTTACGGGGGACCCTATCGAGGAAATTAAGTCTGCAAAGCTGATTTTACGCACACTAGGATTGCGGACAGGCGGTATTGAGGTTGTTTCTTGTCCGACCTGTGGCAGGACGAATATTGATTTGATTGGACTGGCAAATCAGGTAGAAACAATGGTGCAAAGTTATGACCTTAAAATCAAGGTAGCAGTGATGGGGTGTGCAGTCAATGGTCCAGGTGAGGCCAAAGAAGCAGATATCGGTATTGCAGGAGGTATTGGCGAGGGATTGCTTATCAAAAAGGGAGAAATTGTTAAAAAAGTACCAGAAAATGAACTTTTAAATACATTAAAGTATGAGTTAGACCATTGGAAGTAGGCTGAGGTGAGAGATGGAAAAGAAATTTTTCGAGGCATTTCCAAATCTTGAATTAAATGGTGTGCAGAAAGATTTATTTGAACAGACAGTAATAGAACGAATTACTGCGACAAAACGAAAAGATTTGTTGCGTGTTTACTTTAGAAGCGAACGTCTGATTGAGAAAGAATTTGTATATGCCGTGGAAAGAGAAATCAAAAAACAGTTTTTTCCGCGGGATAATCTCCATATAAAACTATACGAACGGTTTGTACTTTCTGGACAGTACAATCCTGAAACGTTAATAAAGTTGTATCGAGAAAGCATTCTGATGGAAATAAAAGAATGTGATCACATGCTCTACACAATGTTTCGACAAGCAGATTTACGATTTCCAGAAGAAGCTGTCATGGAACTTGTTCTCGAGGACAATGTAATTGCAAAGTCCAAGGAGGATGAGTTGATTGGTATTTTGGACAAGGTGTTAAATGAGCGCTGTGGATTTCAAGTAAAGTTTCAGACAACCTACAAGAAAGCAACGTCCAGCAAATATAAAAAGGATGATGCACTTCGCATCAAAAAGATTGTAGAAGTGATTAGCAGTCGTTTTAGCGGAAACGCAGAAGTTACACAGGAAGATATGTCACAGTCTTTTCCAATGCCAAAACCAATAGAAGTAGGTACTGTTTCAGAAAAGCCTAAGACCACCATAACAACAAAGCAAAAAGATACTACTGTTGCTTCTGCTGTAGAGCGCAAATCTTATAATAGATTTGAAAAGGGCGACAAGGCAATGCAGCGTCGAGCGCTAAAGCGTTCCGATAATCCCAATGTTATTTTTGGCCGTGATTTTGAGGATGAGAGTATTAACATCGAAGAAATCTGGGGTGAGATGGGAGAGGTGGTAATACGGGGCAAGGTACGTGCACTGGAAACTCGCGAAATCCGAAATGAGCGTACAATTGTAAGCTTTGAAATTACCGATTTCACAGACACCATCAAGGTAAAAATGTTTGTACATAATGATCATCTTGCAGAACTTACGACTGATTTAAAGACAGGGGCATTTTTGAAAATAAAGGGTGTCACAGTAAATGATACCTTTGATAGAGAATTGACAATCGGGTCCGTTGTCGGTGTTATGAAAATTCCTGATTTTACAACAGCACGCATGGACAACAGTACCACAAAACGTGTAGAGCTGCATTGTCATACCAAGATGAGTGATATGGATGGAGTTTCTGATGTCAAAGATATTATTAAGCGTGCAAAAAAGTGGGGACATAGGGCACTTGCTATCACCGACCATGGATGTGTGCAGGCTTTCCCAGACGCAAATCACGCCCTTGATCATGGAGATGAATTTAAGGTCATCTATGGTGTGGAGGGGTATCTAGTTGATGATCTCAAGGAGATTGTAATCAATGGTAAGGGACAGTCTCTCAATGATACCTTTGTGGTATTTGACATCGAAACGACGGGATTTTCTCCTGTCACAAACCGTATTATAGAGATTGGCGCAGTGAAGGTGGAAAAAGGACAGATTACAGACCGCTTTTCTGTTTTTGTCAATCCCGAAATCCCAATACCATTTGAAATTGAAAAGCTAACTAGTATCAATGATAGTATGGTGATGGATGCGGAGACCATTGAAATGGTATTGCCTAAGTTTCTGGATTTTGTAGGAGATGCAGTGCTTGTGGCGCACAATGCGAACTTTGATATGAGCTTTATCAAAGAAAATGCCAAGAGACAACAGATTCCCGTAGATTTCACTTACGTGGATACTGTCGGTATTGCGCGGATGCTTTTGACAGGACAGGCGAAATATACGTTGGACGCAGTTGCAAAAACCTTGAAAATTTCACTTGAAAACCATCACAGGGCAGTTGACGATGCGGAGTGTACTGCACAGATTTTTACAAAGTTTATCGAAATGTTGGCAAAGGAAGAAGTCTATACGCTAGATGCAATGAATGAAATGGGGAAATCAAGCGTTGACGCGATTAGAAAGCTTCATTCTTTTCATATTATTATATTGGCGAAAAACCAGACAGGACGTATTAATCTATATAAGCTTGTGTCGGAGTCTCATTTGACATATTTTTATAAGAGACCCTTAATTCCAAAGAGTTTAATTATGAAATACCGAGAAGGACTTATCTTGGGAAGCGCATGCGAGGCAGGAGAGTTGTTTCGCGCGATGTTGGATGGGCAGAGTGAAGAGCAGATTGCCCGTATTGTAGAATTTTATGATTATCTTGAGATACAACCAATTGGAAATAATCGGTTTATGATTGAATCGGAACGACACAGGGATATCAACTCAGAGGAGGACTTAATTGCTTTAAATAAGCATGTTGTTAAACTTGGGGAACAGTTTCAAAAACCAGTGGTTGCCACCTGCGATGTGCATTTTCTTGACCCGGAAGATGAAGTATATCGACGTATTATTATGACAGGGAAGGGATTTAAGGATGCGGATAATCAGGCGCCACTATATCTGCGTACAACAGAGGAAATGCTAGATGAGTTTTCATATTATTTGGGAAGTGAAAGGGCGGAGGAGATTGTTATCACAAACACTAACATGATTGCAGATATGTGTGATAGAATTGCACCTGTGCGCCCGGATAAATGCCCGCCAGTCATTGAGAACAGTGACCAGCAGCTTACGGATATCTGCTATCGGAAAGCACATGAAATGTACGGTGATGTACTTCCTGATATTGTAGAGGCAAGGTTGAAACGGGAGTTGAACTCTATTATTAGCAATGGATTTGCCGTGATGTATATCATTGCGCAGAAACTTGTGTGGAAGTCAGTGGAGGATGGATATCTAGTGGGATCGCGTGGGTCTGTTGGCTCATCCTTTGTGGCGACAATGGCGGGAATTACAGAAGTGAATCCACTCAGCCCGCATTATTATTGCAAAAATCGTCACTATAGTGATTTTTATTCGGAGGAGGTTAAAAAGTTTGCTGGAATGGCAGGCTGTGATATGCCTGACAAGTTTTGCCCAGTCTGCGGAGAAAAATTAATTAAGGACGGATTTGATATTCCATTCGAGACGTTTTTGGGTTTTAAAGGAAACAAGGAACCAGATATTGACTTAAATTTTTCGGGTGAATATCAGAGTAAAGCTCATAAATATACGGAGGTTATTTTTGGATATGGTCAGACTTTTCGCGCAGGGACAATTGGTACACTGGCTGATAAGACAGCCTTTGGGTATGTGAAAAATTATTATGAAGAGCGCGGGAAACATAAACGTACCAGCGAGATTAACCGGATTGTGGAAGGCTGTGTGGGTGTGCGGCGCACGACAGGGCAACACCCCGGCGGTATTGTTGTGCTGCCAGTAGGGGAGGAGATTAATTCATTTACACCGGTGCAGCATCCGGCAAATGATATGACAACGGATACTATCACAACACATTTTGACTATCATTCGATTGACCACAACTTGTTAAAACTTGACATTCTCGGGCACGACGATCCAACGATGATTCGTATGCTACAGGATTTAACAGGGATTGATCCGACGACAATTCCACTTGATGATAAGGAAGTCATGTCACTTTTTCAGAATACATCAGCGCTTGGTATCGCGCCAGAGGATATTGGAGGATGTAAGTTAGGGTGCCTTGGCATACCTGAATTTGGTACAGATTTTGCGATGCAGATGGTTATTGATGCACAGCCAAAATATTTTTCAGATCTTGTAAGAATCTCCGGGCTATCACATGGGACAGATGTTTGGCTTGGCAATGCACAGACATTAATTCAGGAGGGGAAGGCGACGATTTCCACAGCAATCTGTACACGCGATGATATTATGACATATCTGATCGGGATGGGGCTGGACTCTGAGGAATCTTTTAAAATTATGGAGGCAGTGCGAAAGGGAACGGTCGCAAAGAAAAAGTGTGGAAATTGGGAAGAGTGGAAACAGGATATGTTAGATCATAATGTGCCAGACTGGTATGTGTGGTCGTGCGAAAAGATTCAATATATGTTTCCAAAGGCGCATGCGGCGGCATATGTTATGATGGGGTGGCGTATTGCATATTGTAAAATTAATTATCCATTAGCGTATTATTGTGCCTTTTTCAGCATTAGAGCTTCGGCATTTTCCTATGAGACAATGTGTTTGGGACGCGAGCACTTGGAGCGCGTTATGGCAGAATATAAAAAACGCAGCGACAGTTTGTCGAATAAAGAACAGGATGCGTTGAAGGATATGCGCATTGTACAGGAGATGTATGCAAGGGGATTTGCATTTGAGCCAATTGATATTTTTAGGGCGCATTCAAGAAATTTTCAAATTATTAACAACAGGGTGATGCCGTCGTTGAGCAGTATTGAGGGATTGGGCGAGAAGGCTGCGGATGCGATTATGGAGGCGGCAAAGGACGGACCATTTTTGTCGAAGGATGATTTTAGAAGTCGGACAAAAGTATCAAAGACGGTGATTGACCTAATGGCGGATTTGGGACTTTTAGGTGATATCCCAGAGTCCAATCAGATTAGTCTATTTGATCTGGTTGGGTAGATAAAAGAAAACTTTATAGAAGTGGAGACTGTTGTTGCATTTTAACAAGAATAGTCTCCTTTTTTTATGTCGTTTTACAAAATTTAGTGTTTATTTGAATTAAAATATACATTTTTTGTAAAAAAAATAAGAATTAATATTATAAATTCTTTTGCAATATGAAATAAATACTTGTTATTTCATTTCTTTTCATGTAAAATGAAAGTGAAAGTGGCGCAAAGTGGAACAAAATGGCGCGAAGTGGTGGTGATTTGATGTTTATAGGCGAGTACAATCATGTGATTGATGCCAAAGGCAGACTCATCATTCCAGCAAAGTTCCGTGAAACTTTAGGGGACAATTTCGTGGTGACAAAGGGGCTTGACGGATGCCTATTTGTGTATGATAATACGGAGTGGTCCGCTTTTGAAGACAGACTGAAAACGTTGCCGCTTATAAACAAAGAAGCCCGCAAGTTTGTCCGTTTTTTTCTGGCAGGTGCCGCCAGTGTGGAGGTAGACAAACAAGGGCGAATATTGATACCGTCTGTGTTGAGGGAGTTTGCAGCGCTTGATAAGGAAGTTGTTCTCGCAGGAGTAGGCGGACGAATTGAGATCTGGAGTAAAGCTCGATGGAAAGAAACTTCGGAGTACGACGATATGGAGGAGATTGCGGAGCATATGTCTGAGTTTGGACAAATGATCTAGCTTATATCTGCAGAAAGGAACCATGGTATGGAGATAGAATTTAAGCACACATCTGTATTGCTTGAAGAAACAATCAAAGCACTGGATATAAAACCTGATGGCATTTATTTGGACGGTACGCTCGGAGGCGGTGGACATGCCTTCGAGGTGTGTAGAAGATTAGGGGAAAAAGGGCATTTTTATGGAATAGACCAAGATAAGGCCGCCATAGAAGCAGCTGGAGAACGACTGGAAGAATTTGGGGAAAAAGTTACTATTATTAGAGATAATTACTGCAATGCAGGAGAGTTACTCAGAGAAAATGGAGTAAAATATGTAGATGGCATCATTCTTGATTTGGGTGTGTCATCGTATCAGCTTGACACGGTGGAGCGTGGATTTACCTATAAGCAGGATACCCCTTTGGATATGCGTATGGACCAGCGGCAAAAATTGACGGCAAGAGATATTGTCAATGAGTATGATGAGCAAGCGCTATATCGGGTTATCAGAGATTATGGAGAGGATCAGTTCGCAAAAAATATCGCAAAACATATTGTTCAGGTAAGAGAACAGAAACCAATTGAGACAACATTTGAGCTGAATGAAATAATTAAAGCGGCGATTCCCGCAAAAATGCGTGTATCGGGAGGACATCCTTCCAAAAGAACTTTTCAAGCACTTCGCATAGAGTGTAATCGAGAACTAGATGTGCTCAAGGAATCACTAAGTGGTATGATCAATCTGCTAAATTCACAAGGAAGATTGTGTATTATCACATTTCACTCACTGGAAGATCGAATCGTAAAAAATTTTTTCAGGGAAATGGAAAATCCTTGTACCTGCCCACCAGAATTTCCAGTGTGCGTCTGCGGAAAGATTCCTTATGGGAAGGTGATATCGCGCAAACCAATTCTGCCCTCGCAGGAGGAAACAGAGTTCAATCCACGGTCGAAGAGTGCAAAGCTCAGAGTTTTTGAGCGGATATAATACATAGATCCATTACTTATCATCTTAATAAGGAAAGGATATCTTTAGAATGAGACATGCCAATTCAACTACAAGGACAAGACAAAGCGCAGGCAGTCAGGGCAGAACTCGAAATTCAAATCAGAATTATGGCTATGTAGAAGGAAGCGCAGTTAGAAAATTGCAGACCGCTCCCAATAGACGGGAAAAGAGAAGACCAGTGTCCCGGACACAGTCTGTGCGCAAGACGAAAATAAAAGCAGTTCCCATGAATAAGGGATATATCGCAGTGGCTGCGGTGGCATTTGTGATCGTCTGTATAGTGCTTATGGGTTACGTAAAATTGCAATCGGATATAACCAATCACATTACAAGTATTTCTAAGCTTGAGAGTCAGTTAAATGAGATGCGTCTTGCGAATGATGAGACCTACACAAAAATTATGAGCAGTGTAGATCTTGAAGAGATCAAACGTATCGCAGTCAATGAGCTTGGAATGAAATATGCAAAAGAGGGACAGGTTGTCGAGTACACTGGTGAGGGAAATGATTATGTGCGCCAGTATGGAGCAGTACCCGAGTAAAATACAATAGACGCAGGTGAATTTGATGGCAGAGAGACGGAGAAATCGAAGAGTCAGCACAAGGGATGACAGAAAAAGGAGACGAAGACGCAGGGCAAGCTTAAACAAAGTAAAATCAATGAAGCTGGCAGTGATGATGCTGATCATACTGCTGGCTTTTGCAGGGTTGGGGGGGCGTTTGTATGTGATTGCCCGAGATAATCGGAATGATTATCAGAAGAAGATATTGTCACAACAGCGCTATGATTCTAAAACATTACCCTTTAAGCGCGGAAGTATTCTTGACACCAATGGAACAATTCTTGCAGCGAGTGAAAAGGTGTATAATGTGATTCTTGATTGCAAGGTTATGCTCGATGATGAGCTAAATGAGGAACCTACATTGAATGCACTTTCTGAGTGTTTTGGATTAGATTTGTCAGAATTAAGAAAATTTGTGAAAGAAAATCCCAATTCTCAGTATCGTGTATTAAAAAAGAGAATTGATTATGATGAGATGAGTCCTTTTCTGGAACGAAAGAATACACACAATGAAGAAGCTGCTAAAAGAAAAGGAGACGATAAAATTGGTAAGATTGATGGGGTGTGGTTTGAGGAGGAATACATCAGACGTTATCCGAATAAATCTCTTGCCTGTGATGTGATTGGTTTTACTGGTACAGACAACAATGGAACTTTTGGTTTGGAAGAGTTTTATAATGAGACACTTAACGGTACAAATGGAAGAGAGTATGGCTATCTCAACGACGATGCAACCTTAGAGCGCACGACTGTGCCCGCGGTGGATGGAAGTACACTTGTGACTACAATCGATGCCAATATACAAGCTATCTGTGAAAAATATATCAAACAATTTAATGAGGAACATCTAAATGAAGCGAGGGAGGGGCTTGGTGCATATAATATTGGAGTGATTATTCAAGATTGCACAAATGGTGATGTTAAGGCGATGGCAAGCTATCCAGATTTTGATCTTAATAATCCAAGAGATATATCCGCCTATTATTCGGAAGAAGAGATTGCTCAGTTAGAGACAGACCAAGAAGAGTATTATAAAGTGTTAAATGCTTTGTGGCGTAATTTTTGCGTATCAGATACTTATGAACCAGGATCTACGGCAAAGGCAATTACGCTGGCTACAGGCATTGAGACAGGGAGAATTCTTGGAAATGAGTCCTATTCCTGCGGCGGTGTACTAAATGTGGGTGGCCATGATATTCGCTGCAATGTTCGTTCTGGTCATGGAACGCTTGACGTCAGTGGTTCTTTGGAGCAATCCTGCAATGTGGCTTTTATGAAAATGGGCGAGGCAATCGGTAAGAAATTTTTATTGCAGTTTGAACAGATTTTTAATATTGGTTTGAAGACGAATATTGACCTTGCTGGAGAGCCTATAACAGCATCGGTGGTGTTTAACGAGAATTCTATGAATGCTTCAGAACTTGCAACGGCTTCTTTTGGACAAGGTTACAATGTCACGATGATTGAGATGGTTACAGCGTTTTCTTCTATTGTCAATGGAGGATATTACTATGAACCACATGTGGTTAGCAAGATTACAAATTCCAATGGTGACACAATCAAAAATATTGAACCAAGAGTATTAAAACAAACAATATCAGCAACGACTTCCGAACAGATGCGTCAATATCTGTACGCAGCAGTGGCACAAGGTACAGGAAAATCAGCGCGCCCAGCAGGATATGCGATTGGTGGCAAAACAGGTACAGCGGAGATGGTTCCGCGTGATCATACGAATTATGTTGTATCCTTTATTGGGTTTGCACCGGTAGATGATCCGCAGATTGTAATCTATTGCGTCGTAGATCGGCCCAATGTGGCAGACCAACCACATGCGACATACGCGACAGGAATTGTTAGAAATATTTTGACTGAGGTACTTCCTTATCTTCATATTGCCAGGACAGAGGAGATGACAATTGCAGAGCAGGAAGAAGTTGACCGGTTATTGGGCGGAGTTGTGCAAGGGGATAATCCTGAGACTGGAGAAGGTGAGAATGGCGATACTCCCGCGGAAGGTTCTGGTGAGGGACAACAAACCCCAAATGAAAATAACAATAATTCATCTGGAGCGGAAGGTGGTGGAACCCCCTCTTATGTCGTTGATCCTGAAACAGGAGAGTTGGTTGATCCTACTACAGGAGAGAAAGCTCAGATGGACTATAGTACAGAGGACAGTGGAACTTCTGGTGGTGAGGGCATTAGTCCTCCTCAGAACGAAACAGACTAGTTTTAACATATATGGAACTCTGCATTCATAAAATGGTAGTGATATAAAATTTATAATGTAGAGGTAAGAATGGCAAACCGAAACAGTACAGGAAGACGGAATATGACCATACAGAAAAAAAAGACCTTTGTACTGTGTGTTGTGTCTGTAGTGATGCTTTTGCTACTTGGTGTTCGTGTAGGATATTTGATGTTAATGTGTTCGGATTATTACACAGCGCGTGCCACTGACTTGCATGAGCGGGAACGCGATATTAAGGCTGCAAGGGGAAGAATTATTGACGCAACAGGTACTATCCTGGCAGACAATAAGACCGTTTGTACAATATCTGTTATTCATAGTCAGATAAAAGAACCAGAGCAAGTGATTGATATGTTGTGCCGTGAATTAGGACTTTCTGAGGAATATGTGCGCAAGCGCGTAGAAAAATACAGTGCCAGAGAGCGTATTAAAAGCAATGTGGAGAAGGAAATCGGTGACAAAATACGAAATTATGATATGGCAGGAGTGAAAGTGGATGAAGACTATAAACGGTATTATCCATATGATACTTTGGCATCTAAGGTGTTAGGTTTTACTGGAGGAGATAATCAAGGTATTATTGGATTAGAAGTAGCCTATGAGAAGTATTTGACCGGCAAAAAGGGACAGATTCTTACGTTGACAGATGCTAGGGGAATTGAACTTGATGGAATGGGAGAGCGAAGAAAAGAACCAGTGGCTGGTAAGGACCTCTATATTAGCCTAGATGTGAATATTCAAAAATATGCGGAACAGCTTGCAAAACAGGCATATGAGACAAAACAGGCAGCAGGCGTATCTATTATTGTAATGAATGTCAATAATGGCGAGATTCTTGCGATGGTGGATGTGCCAGAGTTTCATTTGAATGAACCCTACACATTAATCGATGAGTTTGCGATACAACAGGGGACTACCGAGGAAAGTACCCAAGATTTGCTAAATAAAATGTGGAGAAATGGTTGCATTAATGATACTTATGAACCGGGTTCTACATTTAAGATTATAACAGCTGCCGCAGGATTAGAAAGTGGTGCGGTTCGGTTGGAGGATAATTTTTCTTGTCCAGGGTTTATTATTGTGGATGACCGAAAAATCCGGTGTCATAAAGTTGCTGGACACGGTGCAGAGGATTTTACTCACGCGGTCATGAATTCTTGTAATCCTGTGTTTATTGCAGTGGGGTTAAGAATTGGTGTGGAACGCTATTATGAGTATTTTACGAATTTTGGTTTGAGACAAAAAACAGGGATTGATTTGCCAGGGGAGGCAGGAACGATTATGCATCAGCCTGATAAAATTGGAGATGTTGAGCTTGCAACTATATCATTTGGTCAGTCTTTTCAAATAACTCCTGTGCGATTGATGACTACAGTTGCAGGTCTAATTAACGGTGGAAAATTGGTGACGCCTCATTTTGGAGTAAAGGCGGTGAATGCAGATGGCTCGTCTATCGATGAGTTTGTATATCCAATCTCAGAAGGAATTTTATCGACGGATACGACAGAGAAATTAAAATATGTTCTGGAACAAGTTGTGGAGAATGGCGGCGGTAAGAATGGTTATGTGGAAGGTTTTCGCATAGGAGGGAAAACGGCTACAAGTCAGACACTTCCAAGGGGGAGCGGCAGGTATATTGCTTCTTTTTTGGGTTTTGCACCAGCGGATAATCCAAAAGTTATGGCGCTTGCTATAATTGATACTCCGCAGGGCACTTATTATGGGGGACAGATAGCCGCACCTGTTGTAAGACAATTGTTTGAAAATATTCTTCCATATTTGGAAGAGATTGGTTATCAATAAGAGAGCTATATTTATTGCAGATGTGCGAATGGAGTCTATTTATATGTTAGCAGAGTTGACTCGCGCGCCGAAGTAAGAATCCCGATGGTATTCTTGAAAGGAT
Source organism: Lachnospiraceae bacterium (assembly GCA_011959805.1). GTDB lineage: Bacteria > Bacillota > Clostridia > Lachnospirales > Lachnospiraceae > COE1. The sequence goes on from BLMC01000006.1 coordinate 23,019, forward strand.
TAGAGAAGGGTTGAAGAAGGAAACATGATTGAAGTTAAAAATAAGCGTGTGATTGTTGTCGGAACTGGAAAAAGTGGTATTGGTTCGGCAGTTTTACTTGAGAATAACGAAGCAGTACCTGTTTTGTATGATAGTAATGAAAAAACAGATATTGAGTCAGTGAAGATATTGATGCGCGAGTGTCTTAAACATGATACGAAAGCAGAAATTTATGTCGGAGCGTTTCCAAAAGGAATTACAGATGGGGTAGAACTGGCCGTTTTAAGTCCGGGTGTTCCTATTGACGCAGATTTTGTGATAGATATGAAGGCGAAGGGAATTCACATATGGGGGGAGATTGAACTTGCCTATCACTATGCAAAAGGCAGCGCGATTGCGATTACAGGAACAAATGGAAAGACAACAACGACATCATTGGTAGGGCAAATTATGCAAGAATACTACAATGACGTCTATATTGTTGGAAATATTGGCAATCCATATACAGAAGCGGCGCCATTTATGCAGGAGGATACAATATCAGTCGCGGAGATTTCTAGTTTTCAACTTGAAACAATCGAGTCGTTTCATCCAAAGGTTTCTGCAATTTTGAATATTACCCCAGACCATCTAAATCGTCATCACACAATGGAAAATTATGTGGCGGCAAAAGAAGCAGTGACAATGAACCAGACAAAAAATGATTTTTGTGTCTTAAATTATGAGAATGAATACACCAGAAAATTTGGGGATAGATGTCCAGCTAAAGTAATCTATTTTTCGTCGGCACAAAAATTGGATGAAGGACTTTATTACCAGGGTGAAGAGATTTATCTTGCCAAGAACGGTGTAACGCAGCGTCTTTTAAATGTAAAAACGGATATGAATCTTGTGGGGCTTTGCAATATTGAAAATGTAATGGCAGCAATTGGAATTAGTATGTGTGCAAAGGTTCCATTAGAAAATATTCTTAATACCATTCGACATTTTGTCGCAGTGGAACATCGAATTGAATATGTTGCGACCAAGAAAGGAGTTAAATATTATAATGATTCTAAGGCAACAAATACAGACGCGGCAATTCAGGGAATTAAAGCGATGGAGAGACCTACAGTTCTCATTGGCGGAGGATATGACAAGGGCAGTGCTTATGATGACTGGATACAGTCTTTTGATGGAAAAGTAAAGAAGTTGGTACTGATTGGACAGACACGTGAAAAAATAGCAGATTGTGCGATAAAATATGGTTTTTTGAAGACGGATATTTTTTTTGCGGATTCTTTTGCGGAAGCATTAGATATTTGTGTGCAGGAGGCTGTAAAAGGAGATGCAGTGCTCTTATCCCCGGCCTGCGCGAGCTGGGGAATGTTTCCAAATTATGAAGTGCGCGGCAGACAGTTTAAAGAATATGTAAAGCGTCTGGAGGAGTGATAATGTGGCAAGACAAACAGTTAAATTCCGAAGCAGTAAGCACAATATGGATTATGTACTATTAACAGTTGTATTATTCTTGGTGGGATTTGGTCTGTTGATGATTTATTCTGTCAGTTCTTATGAGGCGGGAGTAGAACGTGGAAATTCAGCTTTTTTTCTAAAGAATCAGGCACAAAATACAGTTGTTGGATTTGTCGCACTTTTTATTATGATTAAGTTCCCATATAAAGCACTTCAAAAGATGGATGTCATGGCAATTGTTGTATCTGCGATATTGATTATTTTGGTCAAGTCACCGATAGGCGTTAGCAGAAATGGTGCAAGTCGATGGATTGATGTGGGGATTACCACTTTTCAGCCGGCGGAGGTTGCCAAGATAGGTGTCATTATCTATCTGGCAAGTATTATTCAACGGTTGGAAAGTCTTGGAAAAAATGTAATTAGAACTCCAAAAGGGCTTGCGGTTATTCTGGTGCCGCCCACGGTGATTGCAGGTTTGGTCTATGCACTGACTAACAATTTAAGTTCGGCGATTATTATTATGGGAATTGCGGTTGCCATGCTCTTTGTGGCAGTGCCAGATTATAAGTGGTTTGTTGCAATTGGCGCAACTGGAATTGCAATGGTAACAGCATTGATTATGTATGTGTCGAGTGCAGATGCATCGGATTCTAATTTCCGTTTGGCACGTGTTAAGGCGTGGTTGGAACCAGAAGCTTTCAGTACAGATAAGGCATTCCAAACATTGCAAGCATTGTATGCAATTGGTTCTGGTGGTATCTGGGGAAAAGGGCTAGGACAAAGCATGCAAAAAAGAGGTTTTTTGCCGGAAGCCCAAAATGATATGATTTTTTCTATTATTTGTGAGGAGTTGGGATTGTTTGGAGCACTGGCAATTATTTTGTTGTTTGTGGTGTTGATTTGGAGTTGTATGGTGATTGCTAACAAGACTGTAGATCGATTTGGCGCCCTTTTGGTAGTTGGGGTGATGGCACATTATGCCATACAGGTGATATTGAATATTGCAGTGGTAACAAATACAATTCCCAATACGGGGATTACACTACCTTTTATTAGTTATGGAGGAACATCAACTTTATTTTTGCTGACAGAAATCGGCATTGTATTGAATGTGAGCAAAAGTTGCCGCTAAGTCACATTTTTGTAATTTATCGACATTTATAATACATTCCTGCATATAATATTATGATTGATAAAATGATGTGGTGAAGCTTATGACCCATTTTGACAAGGGTAGTGAGTCGATATGGATAGAGGGAAAAAGGTCGCTTAGCGGGAGGATACCAATACAAGGTTCTAAAAATGCAGCGCTGCCAATACTGGCGGCATGTATGCTAATACCTGGGAAGTGTGTGTTGAATGGTTGCCCAGATATTACAGATATCAAGTGTATGTGTAGTCTTTTGAAAAGCACTGGTGCAGAGGTGGATATCAATAGTGCAAAAGCAGGGAATCAAATTACAATTGATACACGAAATGTAAGAGAGCACCGACTACCAGAAAAGTATGTGTCCGCGATGCGTTCATCTGTAGTGATGATGGGGGCAATGCTTGGACGGCTCGGTGAAGTTTATGTCAATTATCCAGGCGGTTGTGTGATTGGTGAAAGACCAATTAATTTGCACTTGTATGGATTGGAAAAATTGGGGGCACAGATATGGATAGAAGGGAATCATATTCATGCTTACGCTGACGAGTTGAAAGGGGCGGTAATTGATCTGCCATTTCCAAGTGTAGGTGCAACCCAAAATATTATATTGGCAGCAGTTACAGCACAGGGAACTACAATTATAAAAAATGCAGCGCGGGAACCAGAAATTATAGAGTTGTGTAAGTTCCTAAATAAGGCAGGTGCGAAGATTGATTATGCGGGCGCATTTTTGCCGGAAGGAAGAATTGTCATACATGGGATAGAATTATCTAGGCTTCATGAAGTTTCCTATGAGATTATCACAGACAGGATTGTTGCAGGAACGTATTTATTTGCTACATTGGCAGCAGGCGGAGAGGTAACTCTGGAAAATATTCCCATCGGACAACTGGATAGTATCTGTGATATTATAACAAGGATGGGGGCGATGATTGCCCTAAATGAGGATGGGAGCGAGGTGACGATTTATGCAAATGAAAGAGAGAAAATTATTAACATTCCATACATAGAAACACAGGTATATCCAGCTTTTCCAACAGATCTTCAATCACCGTTGCTCGCAGCCGCTTGTATGGCAAAAGGGCAGTTAAAGGTGCAAGAAAAAATTTTTACAAGTAGATTTCGTATTGTGGAAGAGTTGAGACGGATGGGGGCAGATGTGACTGTAGAAAAGGATTTGGCAGTGGTTACAGGTGGTAGAGAGTTGGAAGGAAGAACAGTAATTGCGAGGGAGTTGAGAGGTGGTGCAGCGCTTGTTATAGCAGGATTGTGTGCGTCTGGTATCACAACGGTAGCAGATGCAGGATACATAGGGAGAGGATATCAGAATATTGTGGAAGACCTTACCAAGCTTGGAGCGCGTATCAGATATGGAAATTGATATGAGGAAAAGGCATGATGAGGAAAGGGACTCAGAAAAAACCAATTAAGAAGAACAGCGCAATAAAAAAAATGCCAGATATAAGGAAAAAAACACATCTTATTATAGTATTGGGTATTCTTAATGTATTGCTTGCAGTATCTTATTTTGTACTGACATACTATGCAGTCAAAACAGTTCAGGTGGATGGAAATAAACATTATTCTGCTGACGAGATAAAGGCGATGGTCATGACAGGCTATCTCGGGGACAATTCCCTCTATCTTTCTTTAAAATATAAGAACAAAGGGATAGAGGGAGTTCCGTTTGTGGAGACGATGGATGTTGTAGTTCAGTCAAATGACACAATACGAATCAACGTATATGAAAAAGCGCTCGCAGGATATGTACAGTATTTGGGTCGCTATATGTATTTTGACAATGAGGGAGTTGTGGTTGAGGCATCTAAGGTAACAACTAAAGGAATTCCGCAGGTGACAGGGCTTGAGTTTGATCATGTTGTGCTTCATGAGAAACTCCCAGTGGAGAATAGTCAAATTTTCCAAAATATATTGACAATTACAAAGTTACTCAATAAATATGATGTTTTATGTGACAGAATACAGTTTGATCGAAATTATAATGTCATGTTAGGATATGGTGAAGTAAAGGTGAATATTGGTGCTTTGGAAAATCTGGATGAGAAATTGATGCAGCTTCCACAGATTTTGCCTTCATTGGCGGGAAAACGGGGAACTCTGGATTTGCAAAACTATACAGCGGACAGAAAAAGTATTACTTTTGAGCGAGGAAAATAAAGGTCTGTGCTAAATTAGAGAAAAGAAAAGTAAAAAATAGGTTGATTAATTGCTAAAAAAATTATATGATAAGTTAGATGGAATTTAATAGGAATTATGAAGGAGGAAGGAAACTTGCTCGAGATTAGATCAAATGAAACAGATGCAGCGGCAAGGATAATAGTAGTAGGTGTAGGCGGTGCAGGAAACAATGCCGTGAACCGAATGATAGATGAGAAGATAACCGGTGTTGAATTTATAGGTGTGAATACAGATAAACAGGCGTTACAGCTTTGCAGAGCACCAAAACTTTTGCAAATTGGTGAAAAGCTGACAAAAGGACTTGGCGCTGGTGCAAAACCTGAAGTTGGAGAGAAGGCAGCGGAGGAAAGTTCCGAGGATATCAAAGAAGCATTGAAAGGTGCTGACATGGTATTTGTCACTTGCGGTATGGGTGGCGGAACTGGTACTGGTGCAGCGCCAATTGTGGCGGCGATTACTAAGGAGATGGGTATTCTTACTGTCGGTGTTGTTACCAAGCCATTTAAGTTTGAGGCGCGTACACGTATGACGAATGCACTAGCAGGAATTGAAAAATTAAAGGAGCATGTGGATACGCTAATTGTCATTCCAAATGACAAGTTACTTGAGATTGTCGACAGGCGGACAACCATGCCAGATGCACTGAAGAAGGCTGATGAAGTGCTTCAGCAATCTGTACAGGGTATCACAGACTTGATCAATGTACCTTCTGTTATCAACCTTGATTTTGCGGATGTACAAACTGTTATGAAGGAAAAAGGAATTGCGCATATTGGTATTGGATATGGCAAAGGAGAGGATAAAGCAGCAGATGCAATTAAAATGGCTGTTGAGTCTCCACTTTTGGAGACAACCCTTAGCGGTGCGACAGATGTCATTCTCAATATTTCAGGTGATATCTCTATTTTTGATGCGAATGATGCTGCAAGTTATGTGCAAGAGATTGCAGGAGAAGATATCAATGTTATTTTTGGCGCGATGTACAATGAAGATATGGCTGATTCCTGTACAGTAACAGTGATTGCGACAGGAATTGTTGAGACAGCACCTAATTTGCCAATCAATAATATGGGAAGAATTAACAGCAATTTCTCAGTACGGCCAAACAATGTGCCAAACACACCAGTACGACCAAGACCGCAGGCACCAGCGGGGATTAGCCCCATGCCACAGAATGGACAACCGATGCAGCAGAACATACCACCTAAACCACTGAATGGTATTAAGCCTCCAACAGACTTGAGAAGCAATGTGAAGGAGCAGACTTTGAACATACCAAGCTTTTTGTCCAAACGTTAGCAGTATAAGAATTATAAAAAGTCGAAAAATAAACATTGTTTTGTCCCATGCTTTGACAAAAAAGCATGGGACTTTTTTGTATAATTTATTAAGACGGACGGAGGTGATACGAATTTATGAAGTATATATTGACATTTTTCTGGCACAGAATGTTCTGATGGATATGCAGTTATTGTTTTTGACATTGCTGCTTTTAAAAGAGAAAATTATATTCCGCAGAGTGGTGGTTGCCTCTCTAACTGGAGGCATTGGAGCAGTATTAATTCTGATGTCTGGAATTGGATTTCATATCGCATATATTTTGTTTGTGCTTGCACTGGACACAGGAATGCTTTTAATCTGCATTTGTTGTCCTATAAATCATGGGATGACATTTCGGAAGTTAGTCATGGGAATTATTTATTTACATGGTATGGTTTTTGCTTACGGAAAACTTATGGAATGCACAGCCAGACTTGTAGGGGAAAAATATGCGCAGATTTTAGTATCGGTTGTGATTGCAGGGATTGTACTGTTTATACTTGCTTATCGTAAAATTGCGGAATCAAGACACATATATGAAGTAACATTGACAGAGGAAGGGGAGAATGTTGTATACAAAGCATTGTTTGATACAGGAAATTTTCTGATAGACCCCATATCCGGGAAACCGGTGTCTGTTGTGGAAGAGACAGATATAACAAGAAAGTGGGTAGAAATGTACCCTCAGAAATACAAAGTTATTCCTTACCAAAGCGTTGGAAGAGAACATGGAGTGCTGGAAGGAATTGTAGTAGACGAACTGATAATTCAAAAGGAAAGGGAACAGGTGGTAAAAAAAGGAGCGGTGATTGCCCTATATAAAGGGAAGTTGTCTGGGGATGGAACATTTCAGATGATATTAAACCGCAGCCTAAACGGATAGAAAATAGAGGATGGAGGACATTTCAGAATGATCATAAAGCTATATTTACCGGGAAAAATGCGATTGACACTGTGGAAAAAGAACGTTAAGAATGCAGTTGGAAATGAGATTCATTATATTGGGGGGTCTGAGGTATTGCCACCTCCACTTGAGGGAGAGGACGAAAATAGAGCAATCAATGGACTTGAGACAGAACATGCAAGCGAGGCTAGAGCACTTTTGATAGAACATAATCTGAGACTTGTTGTGTATATTGCAAAGAAGTTTGACAATACTGGTGTTGGTGTCGAGGATCTGATTTCTATCGGTACAATTGGATTAATTAAAGCGATCAATACATTTAACCGGAGCAAGAATATTAAGCTTGCAACTTATGCGTCACGATGCATTGAGAATGAGATTCTGATGTACTTGAGAAGAAATAGTAAAACAAAACTAGAAGTTTCAATTGATGAACCGCTAAATGTAGATTGGGATGGCAATGAGCTTTTGTTGTCAGATATTCTTGGAACAGATGAGGATGTAATCTATAAAGATTTGGAAAGTGAAGTGGAGAGGAGTCAGTTAAAGCGGGCAATTTCTAAACTAGGCGAGCGTGAAAGAACTATCATTATGTTAAGATTTGGTCTAAACAATCCAGATGATATGGAGATGACACAGAAGGAAGTAGCAGATTACCTTGGAATCTCTCAATCTTATATTTCGCGTCTGGAGAAAAAGATTATGAAACGATTGAAAAAAGAGATGGTAAGTTAAAAAGTTTATATAAAAGCGTATTTACACCCTTGTACATATGTCCACAGAAACAAAAAGTTTGTAGTGGCATAGGAAAAACAAGGAGGAATATGAATATGGCACTTGGAAAAGTTGAGATATGTGGTGTAAATACAGCAAAACTTCCCGTATTAAAAAACGAGGAGAAACAAGCGCTTTTTGCAAAGATAGAACAGGGAGATAAAGAGGCAAGAGAGGAGTATATTCGAGGAAATTTAAGGCTTGTTTTAAGTGTGATTAAACGTTTTTCGCAATCAAACGAAAACGTAGATGATCTGTTTCAAATAGGGTGTATTGGACTAATTAAGGCAATCGATAACTTTGATTCAAGCCTTGATGTAAAGTTTTCAACGTATGCAGTTCCTATGATTATTGGTGAGATTCGGCGTTTTTTAAGAGATTCCAGCAATCCAATCCGTGTGAGTCGTTCTCTGAAGGATACTGCATATAAAGCAATTTATGCGAAGGAGAACTTGACAAGGAAGAATTTGCGGGAACCGACTATTATGGAAATTTCTGAGGAAATTGGAATTCCCAAAGAGGATATTGTATATGCTCTCGATGCCATACAAAATCCTATGAGTTTATATGAACCAGTTTACACAGAGGGAGGAGATACGCTCTATGTAATGGACCAGATTAGCGATAAAAAATGTAAGGAGGAAAATTGGGTTGAGAATATTTCTCTAAGTGAGGCGATGAAGCGGCTTGATGACAGGGAAAACGAAATTATAAAACTGCGTTTCTTTGAGGGAAAGACGCAGATGGAGGTTGCTGAATATATTGGAATCTCTCAGGCACAGGTATCACGACTGGAAAAAAATGCTTTGCGCACCATGAAAAAATATCTATCATTCTGATAAATTCTGAATATCCAAAAAAAAATAACTGACAGACAATATATACTATTGACTTAATCGTAGAAACAATTTAAAATAGAGATTAAGCGGGTAAGGAACTCAGAATCATTCTGAACCATTACCTTAACAAAATAACAATAGAATATTGTGTGAAAGGATGTTACTTATGAATGAACAAAACAAATCAGGTCGCAGGTTTAGCATCAAGTGGCTAGTGATTTCATTAGTTTCACTGCCGATGATGATGGCATGCATTGTTATTGTGACAGTTTCTACAATAACACTTAGGCAAGGGATGGAGTCAGAAACCTTTAAGACATTGGAAGGCTTAGCAAGAGGTACAATGCTTGCCCTCGACGGTGTATCTTCAGGTGAGTATTCTATGCAAGGCGAGGACTTGTACAAGGGTGATGTAAACCTATCTCAGGAGATGGGAGAACTGGTTGACAACTATGCAAGTGAGAACGATGCTGAGATTACATTATTTTTCGGAGACACAAGACGCGCGACTACGATTCGAGATGCGCAGGGAAATCCGATTGTCGGAACAAAGGCAGATGCGGTGGTTATTTCAGAGGTTCTGAATGCCGGCAGAGAATATTCCAGAGATGATTTTGTGATTGATGGAGCGCTCTATTATGGATTTTATGTTCCTGTGACAGACAGCACGAATCAAATTGTTGGTATGGTTTGTGCGACAAAGCAAAGAGAGACGATTAATGAGTATATCTCTGTTAGACAGAGCTTTATCGTAGGGATAGCAATCGTGATCTATATTATCTGCATTTTCTTTGCAACAGTTGTTACAAGAAGAAGAATACAGTATCCGCTGAATACTCTTTCGACAGTAGCAAGAAAAATGGCAAGAGGCGATATCAATGTCCATATTGAAAGACAAACAAATGACGAGCTTGGTGATCTGGCAGATGATTTTGCGTTGATGATCAAGACGATCGGAGAGCAGGTTCATGTTACAGAGCAGGTTGCAGAAGGTGATTTGACAGCAACTTACAAAAAGGCAAGCGATGATGATTCGCTTGGGACAGCGATTGTCAAGATGCTGCGCGACAATAATAGAAATCTATCTACGATTCGCGACGCAGCCGCAAGGATGACATCAGGTGCAAATGAGGTTGCAAGTGCAAGCAATTCTCTGGCACAAGGAACAACACAACAGGCGAGTGCGATTGAGGAGATTACAGTTTCTATTGAAGAGATCGCAAACGGTGCAAAAGTAAATGCAGACGATGCAAACAAAGCGAATGATCTGGTTCAGAATACGAAGGAAGGTGCAATCCGCGGTAATGAGCAGATGAAACAGATGATTGCAGCAATGCAGGATATCAATGAGTCATCAGAAAATATTTCTAAGATCATGAAGGTTATTGACGATATTTCATTCCAGACAAATATTCTTGCGTTGAATGCTTCTGTGGAGGCAGCAAGAGCAGGGGTTCATGGAAAAGGTTTTGCAGTTGTTGCAGATGAAGTCAGAAGTTTGGCAAATAAGTCTGCTGAGGCAGCGAAAGATTCAGCAGTGATGATCGAAGATTCTATCAAGAAGGTTGAGGTTGGGTCTAAACTTGCGGTGGAGACTGCAACAGCACTTGAGGAAATTCTATTATCTGTTGAAAATATTGCGACGATTGTCAGCAATATTGCAGAGGCTTCTGTAAACCAGGCAAGTTCAGTGGGACAAGTAAATGCTGGTATTACACAGATTGCTGATGTAGTACAGACAAATTCAGCGACATCAGAACAGTGTGCAGCTGCAAGTGCAGAGCTTTCAAGCCTTGCAGGACAGCTTCAAAATGCAGTTGGCAAGTATAAACTTCTTGCAGGAAAAAGCAGAAAGTCTGATTTTGATTCGATATCTTCTGGTAATAATGATTATATTGACAACGAGAGTATCATTTCACTGGATTCTGATTTCGGTAAATATTAAAGACAAAATAAGGTTGTTGTTTCCTACCCCGGCAGCAAAGTGCCGGGGTAGTGTTTCATAATAAGAAAGCAGTGAAGAACGATTGAAGGTTTACATAGCAAAGATAGACGAGATAGAGGAAGCAAAGGCGTTGCAGTTGTGTTCTATGCTTGACAGCAACAGAAGACAGAAATTGTCTGGAATCTGTAATAGGAAAGAGAGAATGCGCTGTATCTTTGCAGGGCTTTTGTTTCGTTATGCATTTTTACAACAAGGTTATGGAATTAATGAATGGCAGCAGATAGAGACCACGGAAGGGACATATGGCAAACCATATTTAATAAAATATCCAACGTTTCACTATAGTTTATCTCATTCTGGAGAATGGGTAGCATGTGCGGTCGATACAAAATCTGTAGGAATCGATATACAAGAGATGAAATCATGGAAATTAACTTTGGCCAAAAGATTTTATCATGAGGAAGAATTCAATAGACTACTTATGCTGCAGAGGTATGATGTAGATGAACAGACAAAAGAGTTTTATAGGATGTGGACTGCGAAGGAGAGTGCAGTGAAGTGGAGTGGAAGAGGGATTGGTGGTGGTATTCAACAATTTGTGACTGCCACAGACTACAAATCTATCTATGATATCAATCAAAAGCAGAGAATTAATATAAGACAATACAGGGTGTCAAGAGATTATATTGTCTGTGTGTGTAGCGAAAATAACAACTTCCCTGATTTACCTCAACAGGTAAATTTGGAATATCAATAAATAGATTTTCAAAGTATTTTTGTACTTGATGGTATGAGAAGATTTTTGGCTACATGTGCATAAATTTATAAGACGTACTTGGAGTGAATGTTGATTTAATTTGTGTATATATGAAAGAAAATGTGCCACAAAAGCAGGTACAAGGGAGATTTTGAGAGGCTATATAAAGTAAATGGAGGAAGACAAATGCTAAAAGGAAATGGAAAAAATGCAGTGAAAAAAGGTGAGGTAATTTTTCAAGAAGGCGATGAACTGAATCAGATTGGAATTGTTCTCTCTGGAAAAGTGCTTATGCAGGGAAAAAATGTAAAAATGGTTCGCCCGCAAGGAAGCTATCTAGCACTTAATCTGCTGGAAAATCCAGTTTATAGTGCAACTTATACTGCGCTCGAAGATTCTGTTATCTTTGCACTTCCTGTAGAGGGGGAGATGACCATACAAAATATCATTGCTAGGAATGCAGATTATCGTGCGATTATGGTTTCTTCTCAGTTTCGGTTAGCGGTGGAACTTTATCGGGTTAAGTCAAGTTTTAATGAGCGTGCAGCAAGACTGTGCTCGTTTGCACAGAGAAGTTATGAGGAGTACAAGGAAATCTGTGCGACAGTAGGGGTTCCAATAGTCGGTATGGAGGAATTAGAGGAATTGCAACTGTACGAAGAGACACAGCAGGATAATGAAAGTAAGATTGCGTACTATGAAGAGGGCGCCAAAATTCCATTGAACGCAACAAAAATGTACTTTTCTTATAGCGAGACAATGGCACATTTTCAGGTTGACGAAATTACACAACTTGTAATATCATTTTTGGAAGAATGTTCTGAGTCAGCAGAGTATATTAAGAGCCTGATGGATATCTTATGTCTGCGTTCGAGAAACAATTTATTTGAACATATTTATGAAAAGGCATATGAGATGAAGGAAAAGGCGGATATTCCGAGTGAAGTACATGTCTTACTGAATGGTATTTTAGATGAAATTGGTTTTCATTATAAGGAATTAAAGAGTCAAATACAAGATGTGCCAGAATTTAATATGGACCTATTCAAGGGAAAAGTAGACAATTTGGCATCGGGAGAAGCACCTGTTATAGAAACAAAATCGCAGGAAGAGCGCGAGGAAGAAATTCAAAGAGATGTAGCATCTTTGAAGGGTTCTATGGAACAGATTCTTAAGTTTGCTAGTTTTGATGAGACAAAAAGTGAAACCCTTAGAAAAAATGTAGATTACCTTGTAAATGCGCCAGACAGAATGTCTGTTGAGGATGATATCAAGAAAGTAAAGAAGTCAATTACTCCATTAATCTTTCAGCTTTACTTGCTCTGTTATCGAAAAATTAAAGAGGGCTTAATCCAGCCGCCAAAGGCAGTAGAACTCTTTATGAATTTCGGTATGCTTGATGAGCGTTTGCTCGATGAAGAGCATTTACGGTTTTTGTGTGGTATTGAGCCGGAGATTAATGAAGGGCCATGTCAAGTAGTTACAATGATGGAATGGCTTGATATGATACATGAAGGCAAACGTGATCCTTCTAAGAGTGAATTTGATGAGGACTACGTAGAAAATCTTCGCTCGCTTAAAAAACAAGGAGAAATTACAGAAAAAGAGCAGAAAGAACTGCTCGAAAATATGGATCGCCGTGTAGAATATGAAATTATGAATATGCAGATGAGCAATTCTCGTACATTGTACGGACAGCCGTCTTCTTATATGCCAATTCTTTACAAAGAAGCGATTTTCGGATATCTTGACAAGATACTTGTGACAAAAAAGAGAATTAATGAGAGTGTGATGCATTTTTCAAAACTTGATTACTCTGTATTTTATAGAGAAGTGATCTACTCAAATACAGAGCTAAAAATTATCAATGAAACAGTAATGAAGAATGTATATCCAGATGTGATTTTATTTCCATTATTTGGAACAAATGCCTCGATGTGGCAAGAGATTGGAAGCAAGAATAAGGGAACACCAGGGCGATTCTGTTTTCCAATTATGACAAGTTCTAATATTGACGATTTGATGGTGAAACTGTTTGGTCGCTTCCGCTGGGAACTGTGTCGCTGTATTCAAGGTATGGCATGGAATGATGTCAAGGTTAAATCGCTTACTTCAGAATATATGGATTATATTCAGTTCTATCGAAAGAATCGAGACTTATCAGAGGAAGCGCGCGATAAGGTGAAGTTACAAATTCAAAAGTCAAGAAATAATTCGAGAGAGACATTCTTGATTGATTATGAGTCATGGATTAAGAATGAGGCTAATGGTTCTATGAAAATGAATAAGGTAGCAAGAGAGATTCTTGCGACATATTGCCCATTTGAGAAAGGGCTTAGAATGAAATTAAATAGCCAGAGACCATATGAAGTAGCACAAGCGCGTAGTTTTCGGAATGCCCAGAAGAAGAAACAGGAGTTTGAACTTAAGATTAAGGCATTGCAGAAGGTGACATCAAAAATTCCTGCTGAGATGATGAATACATATAAGTTTTATGCAGACATGTAAAATTGAGTGTAGATAAATAGGTGCTGGCCCATTCATTGGGATAGCACCTATTTTTATGCGCAGATCCATGCAGAGGAAATAAACCGTTAAAGTGACGCATGGGTCACGCAGGAGTAGGGGGAAGAAATTTTCCCTACGCGATTGTACACGGACATCCAGAGGAAGAAGAATATTTCCCCCACAATTATTATGATACGCTTTGTATTTCTGCTTCATCAGAATCTGCAGTATGAAATTTTTGCTCGAATATCTCTTCGGATTTGGGAAGAAGGATAATTACTGTTTCAATACGATTATTGTCTACTTTCTTAGCAGTTAATGTGACGCCATCTTTAGTAACAACAGATTCCCCTTCTGTAGGAAAACGGTCTAGCAATTCAATCATGATTCCACCAATCGAATCGTAATCCTCCGAGTCAAATTTGGTTTCAAGGACATCATTGATATCATCCAGCTTTAAACTGCCTCCTACTTCATAGGTATTTTCAGCAATTTTTTTCAAAAGTTCTGCTTCGTCAGCATCATATTCATCTCGGATTTCTCCTACAATCTCTTCGAGAAGATCCTCCACAGTAATCATACCGACAGTAGCACCATATTCGTTTAGTACCAATGCAACATTTGTTGTGAGCAGTCGCATTTCCAATAATAAATCTGCTGTTTTTTTGTATTCATAAGTATAGTACCCTTCGCGTAAGATGTCTCGAATCTGGAAATTTTCTTTGTTTTTTACAAGCAGAAAATCTTTGACAATTACAATTCCAATAATGTTATCAATTTCATTTTCATAGACAGGGATACGCGAGTACATGGATTCTCGGAATAAACTTAGTAATTCTTCATAAGAGGCATTGACATCGATAGTAGTCATATCGATGCGTGGAATCATAATATCCTTTGCCACGGAGTCGCCAAATTCAAACACATTGTAGATTAGCTTCTTCTCTTCCTGCTCAATAACGCCGTCTTCATGACTTACATCCACATATGTTTTTAGCTCTGTTTCTGTCATCATCACACGGGAGGACGAATCTATATGCAAGAAACTGAGAAACAAACCTGAAATTTTATCGATGATAAAAATAATCGGGGTCAATATCTGCATTAGAAGATAGATTACACCAGCGTATGTGAGCGACAATTTCTCATTGTTGCACATTGCCCATGTTTTAGGAACAATCTCACCAAAGATTAATACAAGTAGTGTTAGAACACCAGTACCTATTCCAACAGCAGCGTTTCCCCAAATACGTATGATAAGAGAAGTCATCAGAGAGGAAGCACTAATGTTGACAACATTGTTGCCAATTAGGATTGCGCTGATTAGTTTACTTCTGCTGTCAAGAATTTTTTGTAGTTTGAGAACCCTTTTGGAAGGGTTTTCGTCCACCATAGCACGTACTTTGACATTGCTTAAAGTGGTGAGAGCAGTTTCTGCTGATGAGAAAAATGCTGATAGCGCTAAAAGTACAACAAGAATTACAAGTTGTATGACACCGGGGGTATCCAAAACAAAATCACTCCTTTTTTATAAATCATAATTTAAAATGTATCAGCATAGATTATAACAGTGTTAAGGAAATAATACAAGATTATAAGTGAAAAAATAGGAGGTAGCATATTGTGAAAAATGCATTTGGAACAGAACGCCTGATAGCACTTTTAAAGTGTCTTGTTGCAGCCTACCTGATAACTGGAGTTCTTTTGTTGGCAGTGGCAGGATTGCTGTACAAGTTTTCTATTGGCGAGAATATTGTAGATATCAGTATTATTGTAATCTATTGTGTGTCGTCGCTGTTGGCAGGACTTTTTTTCTCCAAAGGGGCATCAAGCCATCGATTTGTATGGGGAATGTTGGCAGGAACAGCATACTTTCTAATCATTTGTGCAATATCAGCAGTGGCAGAACCTAATTTTATGCCACTAAGTAATACTTGTATCACAACACTTTTTATCTGTCTTGGCAGTGGTATGTTGGGAGGAATGTTGGGATAACATTATCATATTTGGAAGTTTCCAGATATTTCTGCATTTAGAATCATTAATATTTTGTAAAAATTCTTTCTTTTTTGTCACAATATGTTATACTGGCTAAAGCGTATATAAAAAGTTTTTAATTTGTTTCTTTATGAATGAAAATGCGCTTGTAGAAACTAGATATAACCATAGAAGGACAAGGAGAGTGATTATGAAGTACAAGTTACATAGGAAGACAGCAGCGCTGAAAGCACTTTTGATGACGATAATTATCGTTATATCCGTAGTAGTTCCACAGATCAACGTAAAGGCAGCGCCAAACGAAGTTGTGCAGGCTGCATTGGGAATTGATGTTTCCCGATATCAGGGTGCGATTGATTGGAATCAGGTTGCAGCGTCCGGGGTGCAATTTGCGATGATTCGGGTTGGATATCGTACACAGTCCACTGGAGTTTTGAATGAAGACCCTTTTGCAAGGTACAATCTTCAAGAAGCGCAACGTGTGGGAATAAAAGTGGGAGCTTATTTTTTCTCCTCGGCGGTAAATGAGGCGGAGGCAGTAGAGGAAGCTCTATTTACAGCGAATATAATTGATAAATATCGTATTACATTTCCTGTAGCCTATGACTGTGAAGGCTTTCGGAATGCGACACATAGACAGTATGCTCTTGGAAGAGACGTCAGAACAGCATTAGCTGTAAAATTTTTGGATACAATAGCAGCGAGAGGTTATACACCAATGTTCTATGCTTCCAGAAATGAGATGACAGATAATAAAGATTGGAATATGGACATTCTTAACAAATATAAGGTGTGGGTTTCACAGTATCCAGCACAGCCGTTTCCAATAACACCAGCAAGTAGTTATGCGGGTGTGCAGGCAATGTGGCAGTATACTTGTAAGGCTGCAATTCCAGGAATTGCCGGAAATGTAGATATGAATGTTTCTTATTTTAATTATGATGGAATCGCGGAGCCAAAGGATCCAAGTGGCGCACCGCTAGTAAATGCGGCAGTTGTGCAGTTTCAGGATGTGAATGAAGTTGTGACTCCCACAACAACGGTTAATTTGCGGACAGTGCCAAGCACAGACAGCTTAGAGACAGTTGTTGTGCCAATCAATCCAGGTGATATGATTTTCCGTACAGGAATTGGAAATAATGGTTGGTCAAGGGTTCTTTTGAACAATCAGGTGTTGTATGCTTATACAGCGTATCTGCAAAAGGTGTTGTAAAATGAGAAAATGTGTGATATACTACTTTAGGTTAAAATAACTTGAAGGAGGCAATTAGTATGAAGCATATTAAGACATTGACAACCAGGGACTATAAAGAGTCTGTAAAAAAGGGTGGATGCGGTGAGTGTCAGACATCTTGTCAGTCAGCTTGCAAAACATCATGCACAGTTGGAAATCAGAGCTGTGAGAATACAAATAAGTAATTTTGCGGTAGTAGTCTATCATAAGTAGACGACAATAAGATTTCACAATAAAAGAAGTGGAAATAAGCAGCGGTTCAGGTTGAAAATCGCTGCTTATTGTGTGTGTATTTTGGAATTTGATTGGAAAAATGTGATTTAGGAAGGAAAAGAAATTGATACATCAATATAAAAACAATGGATATAATATCGTTTTGGATGTCAATAGTGGTTCTGTACATATCGTTGATGATATTGTTTATGATGTGGTTGCCTATATGGTAGCAAATAATATGGAACATATGAATCAGTTGACAGCTTTCGAGATGTTAAACAGCGAATTTGCGGACAAAACAGATGAATTATCTGAACTTGTCGATGAGATATATGCGTTGAAAGAGAACGGAATGCTCTTTACAGAGGATATTTATGAGAAAAGCATTGATGCTTTTCAAAATCGAGAAATTATAGTGAAAGCGCTTTGCTTACACATTGCCCATGACTGCAATCTTAAATGTAAATACTGCTTTGCCGAAGAAGGAGAATATCATGGCAGGCGAGCTTTGATGAGCTATGAAGTCGGTAAGAAAGCGCTGGATTTTCTTGTGGCAAGTTCTGGGAGTCGTGTTAATTTAGAAGTGGATTTTTTTGGAGGAGAGCCATTGATGAACTGGCAGGTCGTAAAAGATCTGGTTATTTATGGAAGGAGTCTTGAAAAGTTACATCACAAAAAATTTCGGTTTACTCTTACAACAAATGGAATACTTCTCAATGATGAGATAATTGATTTTATCAATCAGGAGATGGCAAATGTTGTGTTAAGTGTGGATGGGCGAAAAGAAGTTAATGACAAGATGCGTCCGCTCGCTGGGGGACAAGGCAGCTATGATTTAATTATTCCCAAGTTTCAGAAAGTGGCACAGAGCAGAAATCAGACAAACTATTATGTGCGTGGTACCTTTACACACTGGAACAAAGATTTTGCGGCGGATGTCTGTCATTTGGCAGATTTAGGATTTAAACAGATTTCAGTTGAGCCAGTAGTGGCGCCGGAGATTGCAGATTATGCGCTTGTTGCATCTGATCTTCCAGAGCTTTTGACAGAATATGATAAACTTGCAACAGAGATAATTAGACGACATAAAGAAGGAAATGCTTTTCAATTCTTTCATTTTATGATAGATTTAAAGGGTGGTCCTTGCGTCTATAAACGGTTGTCTGGTTGTGGCTCAGGGACAGAATATCTGGCGGTAACACCTTGGGGAGAATTCTATCCGTGTCATCAGTTTGTTGGGCAGGAAAAGTTTCTGATGGGAAACGTGGATGATGGAATTACCAACACCAAGATTCAGGAACAATTTAAAGCATGTAATGTATATTCAAAGGAGAAGTGTAAGAATTGCTTTGCAAAATTCTATTGTAGTGGAGGATGTGCGGCAAACTCTTACAATTTTCATGGAAACATCAATGATGCTTATGACTTAGGATGTGAGCTTCAAAGGAAACGTGTTGAATGTGCAATCATGATAAAAGCAGCTCTTGCCGAGGAGGAGGCTTAGACTGCGGAAAGTAAAGGAGTATACAGGCAATGAAAAAAAGTAAAGCAATGACTACTTTAATCTTGACAGTGCTGGTGATGGTAGTGTTAGGATTTGTAGCAATATGGGGAATTGGTACAGAGAAAGCTGGTTCTGCATCAGGAATCAGGCAGGGGCTTGACCTTGCAGGGGGTGTGAGCATCACATATCAGGTTGTGGGAGATGAGAATCCTTCCGCTGAGGATATGGGAGATACTATCTACAAACTGCAAAAGAGAGTGGAAACATATAGTACGGAGGCACAGGTTTACCAGGAAGGGGCAGATCGCATTAATATTGAGATTCCTGGAGTATCAGATGCCAACTCAATCTTGGAAGATTTAGGCAGACCGGGCGCGCTCTATTTTATTGCACAGACAGATGCAGATGGTAATCAGAATTATTCTTATACTGGTTCGGGAGCGACAGGATATTCTTTGAACAAGACAATGGAAGAATTAAAGACTGCAGGTAGTATTGTACTAGAAGGAACGGATGTTGGCACTGCACAGGGCGGTTCTGGAAGCGATAGCCTTGGAAATAGTCAGTTTGTAGTGGATCTTACATTTACAGGTGAAGGAACAACAAAGTTTGCGGATGCGACAACAAAAGCGTTTGCAAAGGGAGAAACAATCGGTATTTATTATGATGGAGATTTTATAAGTGTGCCGACTGTACAGGCAGCGCTTACAGATGGCAAGGCTCAAATTACTGGAATGGGTAGTTTTGAGGAGGCGGAAAAACTTGCAAGCCAGATTAGAATCGGTGGATTAAAGTTGGAACTAGAAGAATTGCGCTCGAATGTTGTAGGTGCACAGCTTGGTGAGGAAGCTGTGAAGACAAGCTTGCAGGCAGCATTGATCGGTCTGATTATTATCGCAATTTTTATGATTGTGGTATATCGTTTACCGGGTTTATCCTCTGTCCTTGCGCTGATTATCTATACTTGTCTAATTGTAATTTCTCTCAATATATTTGAGATTACGCTGACGCTTCCAGGAATTGCAGGTATTATTCTTTCGATTGGTATGGCGGTAGATGCCAATGTTATTATTTTTGCACGTATTAGGGAAGAAATTACAGCAGGAAAAACGGTTCGGAGTTCGATTGATGCTGGCTTTCAGAAGGCGTTGTCCGCAATCGTTGACGGCAATGTAACTACTTTGATTGCTGCTTTTGTATTAGGAGTCAAAGGTTCTGGTACAGTCAAGGGATTTGCTTATACTCTTGCTCTTGGTATTGTACTTTCTATGTTTACAGCACTTGTTGTTACAAGGCTGATTCTTAGAGCATTCTTTGCAGTAGGGCTTAAAGACGTGAAGTTTTATGGCACAAATAAGGAGAAAGGAACTGTTAATTTTCTTGGAAAGAAAAATATATTCTTTGCGGCTTCTATTGCAGTGATTGTTCTTGGCTTTGTATTTATGGGCATTAATGGCGCTTCTACTGGCAAGGTGCTTAATTATAGCCTTGACTTTGTGGGCGGTACTTCTACCAATGTTACTTTTAATGAAGATATGGAACTTTCTGCAATTGATGCGAACGTGGTTCCTGTATTTAGTGATGTGACAGGTGATGGTGCAGTACAAGTGCAGAAAGTGGCTGGCTCCAATGAAGTGATTTTCAAGACGAGAGAATTAAATGTGGAGGAGCGGCAGGCGTTGGAGGATGCACTGGTTGAAAAGTTTGGAGTGAACAAGGAGCTAATCACAGCAGAGACAATCAGCTCGACAATCAGTTCAGAAATGAAAAGTGATGCTGTTGTTGCAGTTATTATTGCTACAATTTGTATGTTAATTTATATATGGTTCCGATTCAAGGATATCCGGTTTGCGGCAAGTTCTGTTGCGGCGCTTGTGCATGACGTGCTTGTTGTACTTGCTTTTTATGCAGTTGCGAAAGTGTCTGTTGGCAGTACTTTTATTGCGTGTATGCTTACAATTGTAGGTTATTCTATCAACGCAACAATTGTTATTTTTGACCGTATTAGAGAAAATCTTGGCAGTATGCTTAAGAAGGACACATTGGAAGAATTGGTCAATAGAAGTATCAGCCAGACTCTTTCAAGAAGTATCTTTACTTCTTTGACTACCTTTATTATGGTTGCGGCGCTATATATACTTGGTGTTACTTCCATCAAAGAGTTTGCATTGCCACTGATGGTAGGTATTGTATGTGGTACGTATTCTTCAGTCTGCATAACAGGTGCACTTTGGTATGTACTGAAAACAAAGATAAAGAAAGCATAAGGTTTTATTTGGGCTGTGGCTTTGATGCCGCGGCCTTTTCCATAGAAATTGTTTTGTGCAAAGTAATTTTATTACAATTTTCTGCATAAGGAGGGTGGACGAATGGAAACTGCATCGAAAAGATTTGAGATTTCGGCGGCTGTTTTAAAATGGATTGCAGTGGTGACTATGATTATCGATCATTTTGCAGTGGCAGTTTATCCACAGTTATCTGGCTATGAGTATAATATTTATTATATTCTGCGGAAAATAGGACGGATTGCATTTCCAATATATTGTTTTTTGCTTGTGGAGGGTTTTTTTCATACAAGAAATACAGTAAAATATCTACAAAATTGCTTTGTATTTGCAATATTGTCGGAGATTCCGTTTGACATGGCTATCTTTGGAAAATTGTTTTATCTAAGAGGACAAAATGTCTATTTTACACTTTGTATTGGACTTTGTGCACTGATGATTTTGGACAAGATTCGAGTACGCTGTGCACAGCAGAATCTATTATTGCAAGGATTTGTCGTTGTGTTGGCAGCATACATTGGAGAGGTATTAGAAGTAGACTATCATTGGAAAGGTGTTTTATTTATCGTAATGTTTTATTATGTGCGAAATATGCAGGAATGGATTCGGAATTTTGTTGGAATTTGTGCGTTTGCATATGAGGGTACAGCACCGCTTGCGTTCTTGCCGATTCATTTTTATAATGGAAAGCGCGGCAAGCAGATGAAGTATTTATTTTATGCGATTTATCCAATCCATCTGCTGATTTTTGGACTGATAAGATTTTATTTGCGTTAGGGAGAAACTAGAATGTATAGTTATGAAATCTGTGCAGGTTATAGCACTATGGACGCATCACTTCACATGAAAATTCCAGCGATATTGGACTGTTTTCAGGATGCGGCAATTTTTGAAGCAGAGAACGGAAAAATTACAGTTGCTTATCTCTATGGTAGACAGCTTGCGTGGCTTCTCAGTTCATGGCAGATTGTGATTGATAGACAGCCGAAGCTAAATGAAAAGATTAAAATAGCAACAGCACCTTACGATTTTAAGGGATTTTTAGGATATCGCAATTTTATGATGACAGGTGAGGACGGCGCAGTTATTGTGCGGGCAGCATCGATTTGGACTTTGATGAATACCAAAAAGATGTGTCCATCTCGCTTGACGCAAGAATTGCAAGAAGGGTATCACATGGAAGAAAAAATTGATATGGATTATGCGCCAAGAAAGATTGTATTGTCGGGTGAGGCTAGGGCACAAGAACAGTTCAAAGTAAGGAAGTTTCAAATTGACTCAAATCAACATATGAATAATGTCGTCTATATCAAATTTGCGATGGAGATGTTGCCAGAAAATGTTAGAATTAGAGAGTTGCGAGCAGAGTACAAGAGGCCTGCTCTTCTAGGAGAGAAAATTATAACAGAACTTTATCAATTAGAAGATAAGTATCAAGTTGTTTTGAAAAATATGGATGAATATATTTATGCGGTGGTTGAATTTTTAGTGTCAGAAAAACGGGAGATGGAGATATGAGCAAATGGATGGTGGCGGCGAAAAGAGCTGATTTTGATGCGATTGCCAAAAAGTATCAGATTAGTCCGGTACTTGCACGTATTATTAGAAACAGAGATGTAATAGAGGATAAAGATATTGACAAATACTTAAATGGGACGCGGTATGATTTGTATGCACCAGAGCTTTTAAAAGATATGGAGAAAGCAGTCGATATCCTTCTGGAAAAGATTGCACAAAAAAAGCAGATACGCATTATTGGGGATTATGATATTGATGGAATCTGTTCTACATATATTTTGTACAAGGGGCTTTTTGAGTGCGGTGCACAGGTAGATACTGCGATTCCTCATAGGATACGAGATGGATATGGATTGAATGACCATTTAATACAGGAGGCATATGATGCTGGGACGGATACTGTAGTAACATGTGATAATGGGATTGCTGCTTATGATCAGATTGCATTTGCAAATGAACTTGGTATGACAGTAATAGTAACAGATCATCACGAAGTTCCTTATGATGAAGTGAATGGTGAGCGGCAGTATAAGATACCGCCAGCAAAAGCTGTTGTAGATCCAAAACAGGAGGATTGCACGTATCCATTTTCAGAAATTTGTGGTGCGGTAGTTGCCTATAAACTTATTCTTTCTTTGATTGCAAAACACACCAAAAAAAATTGGCAAGATGTAATGGAATCTGAAATTGGTTTGGAACTTTTAGAATTTGCTGCTTTTGCGACAATTGGAGACGTGATGGAATTACGTGATGAAAACCGTATTCTTGTAAAAAGTGGTCTGGAATTAATGGCGTATACAAGAAATATTGGTTTGAAGGCGCTAATGCAAGCAACAAACAGCAATCCAGCCCATATAAAACCTTATACGATTGGTTTTGTTCTTGGTCCTTGTTTAAACGCCACTGGCAGATTGGATTCAGCAGTGAATGCATTGGAGCTTTTCCAAACGGTAGATGCTGACAAAGCAGCAATATTAGCAGGGGATTTAAAGGCCATGAATGACAGCAGAAAAGATCTCACGGCAAAAGGCGTTGAGGAAGCTATAGAGCAGATTGAGAAGACAGGATTGGATAAAGACAAGGTTCTTGTCGTATATCTTCCTAATGTACATGAGAGTCTTGCTGGGATTATTGCGGGCAGAATCCGCGAGAAATATTATAAGCCTGCCTTTGTCCTTACAAGAGCAGAGGAAGGGGTGAAAGGCTCAGGACGTTCTATCGAAGCGTTTCATATGTATGATGAGATGACAAAGTGCAAGGAACTTTACACAAAATATGGCGGACATAAGCTTGCAGCAGGGTTATCTCTTCCAGAAGAAAATGTAGAGTTATTTCGTCGGAAGCTTAATGAGAATTGCCAGCTAACTGATGAGGATTTTGAGGAGAAGGTATTGATTGATGTACCAATGCCTATGGCGTATGTAAATTTTAATTTTATCTCTGAGCTTGAAAAGCTTGAACCTTTCGGAAATGGGAATTCCAAACCACAGTTTGCCCAAAAGAATGTTCAATTTATTAGTGGGAAATTGTTAGGTGCAAGTCACAATGTAGGAAAATACACTGTTGCTGACGAGAATGGCAGGCAGTATGAGTTAATATATTTTGGTAATCTTGAAGCATTTCACACATACATAGAAACAAAGTTTGGCAGTGGCGCATTGGATTTTTTGTATCAAGTACAGAGAGGTACTTTGGATGCAAAGGCAGTTCCAATTGTATTGTCAGTTGTGTATTACCCTAATATTAATGAGTACCGAGGAACAATGACATTACAGATGGTTATGAAATATTATCAGTAGTATAAATTTGTGTTTTTATCTAGTTTTATCTTTTGTTCATAAAAATAATCTTATTTTTATGAAATAAACACATTTTTGACACATTTATTGGATATAGTAATATACAGATAGTTGAAACACTCACTATCTCCCCCCTCATAAGAAAATATACAATAAGGGTCATGCTTTGCATGGCCCTTATTGTATATTTTTCTGTAGATGAGTTACTTGTATACAATTCTTTTGACGCTTTTCTTGATAAAAAGAGGGGGATATGGTATTCTTTAGGGTAGGGTTCATGGATTTAGAATATATTATTAAAGAAGGGCAGGCAAGGAATAGGTGAAAAGTATGTATCGGTGCAGAGATTTACTTAAGGGAGTTGATTATGAATGTGTTAGAGGCAACGTGGATGTTGAAATATCCGAATTGGTAAACGATTCCAGAAAAATTACAAAAGACTGTCTTTTTATATGTATACAAGGAGCAAAATTTGATGGGCATACAGCAGTAATAGAAGCAGTGCAAAAAGGAGCAGCAGTGCTAGTGGTTAGCAAAGAAATAGTGCTTCCAGAAAAGTCACAGACCACTGTAATCAAGGTAAAGGATACACGATATACAATGGCGTTTCTTGCAGCGAATTATTTTGGAAATCCGGCAAAAAGTATGAAAATCATTGGTGTGACTGGCACAAAAGGTAAGACGACAACAGCATATTTTGTAAAGTACATACTAGAAAAAGCGGGATATAAAGTTGGATTGGTAGGAACAATAGAGATCATAATAGGAGAAAAAGTGATTCCCTCTTTTCATACAACACCAGAGTCTTACGAACTTCAGCAATATTTTAAGGAAATGAAAGATGCAGGATGCCAGGTGGTTGTAATGGAGGCGTCATCACAGGGCTTTAAGATGCATCGGACACAAGGATTTGTCTTTGACTATGGAATTTTTACCAACATTGAGCCAGATCATATTGCACCAGGAGAACACGCAGATTTTACAGAGTATTTAACATGTAAATCAATGCTGTTTCGGCAATGTAAAATTGGTATTGTCAACAGTGATGATAAACATTGGAAGCAGATTGTTGAAGGGCACACATGTACTCTTGAGACTTATGGATTTGAAGAGGGGGCAGACTTGCGTGGAAGTGATTTAAAACTTATGACTGGCGCGGGATATTTAGGAATTGACTTTAAAGTGTCAGGGTTGATGAATCTGGAAATTGAGACGGATATTCCGGGAAAATTTAGTGCTTACAATGCACTGACAGCGATTGCAATTTGCAGGCATTTTGGTGTGGAGGAACAGGATATTAAAAAGGCGCTTCTCAAGGCAAAGGTGAAGGGTAGGATTGAGATGGTAAAAGTGTCAGATGATTTCACATTGATGATTGACTATGCGCACAATGCGATGGCACTTGAAAGTTTGCTTACTACACTTCGAGAGTATCACCCAAATCGTTTGGTATGTCTGTTTGGATGCGGTGGAAATCGCTCGAAACTTAGGCGGTATGAGATGGGAGAAGTGAGTGGGAAGTTGGCAGATTTTACGATTATCACATCGGATAATCCACGCTTTGAAGAGCCACAAGATATTATTGAGGATATCAAAATTGGGATTGGAAAGACAGATGGAAAGTATATAGAAATCTGTGACCGCAGAGAGGGAATCAAATATGCCATCACACACGGCAAAAAAGGAGATATCATTGTACTTGCGGGAAAAGGGCACGAAGATTATCAGGAGATTAAGGGTGTAAAGTACCCGATGGATGAGCGAGTGATTATTCAGGAGATATTGGATGAACTTGTTCAGGACAGGAGATAAGAGAATTAATGATAGGCAGATTTGCGAATATTATTGTCGACATATCCCATGAGAAGGTCGACCGACCATTTCAGTATCGTATCCCAGAAGCGTTGATAGGACAATTGGATGTCGGTATGGCTGTAATCATACCTTTTGGTCTTGGAAATAAGCGAATTAAAGGGTATGTGATAGAAATTACTGATAAGGTGGAATACGATGAACAGAAATTAAAATATGTAGATTCTATCGTGAAGGGGGGGATTAGTGCTCAAAGTGATTCCCTCAGACTGGCTGAGTGGATTCGGCAAAATTATGGCTCTACCATGATTGCTGCGTTAAAGACAGTGCTTCCAGTCAAAAAAAAGTTAAAGCAGGTGATTAGAAAAAATATTGTCTGTAAGGTGGACGCACAAACCGCAGCTGCAAAGGCAGATGAGTTTGCAAAAAAACATCAAAATGCGAAAGCGAGACTGATGCAAGAGCTTGTGCTTCAGCCAGTGCTTTTGCATACATTGGTCACAGGAAAGTTAAATATTGCAGCGCAAACAATACGAGCGCTTGAAAAGGCAGAATTAATTGAGGTGCAGGTAGAGGGTACTTATCGAAGTGTGCTGCCAAAAAACATAACAGATTTGGATAACTGGAAAAAAAAGCAACTTTCACCAAACCAAAATGTGATTGTGGATAATATTATCAGTGATTTTAAAAATAATATTCGCATGACTTATTTGGTTCATGGAGTGACAGGCAGTGGCAAAACAGAAGTCTATATGGAATTGATTGAGAAAATGATAGCAGAAGGCAGACAGGCGATTATGCTAATACCAGAAATTGCACTTACTTACCAGACTTTGGTGCGGTTTTATCAACGTTTTGGCGATAGAGTGTCTGTGATTAACTCGCGGCTTTCGGCGGGTGAGCGTTCAGATCAATATGAGCGTGCAGCACGAGGAGAAATCGACATTATGATTGGTCCGCGGTCCGCACTGTTTACCCCTTTTAAACGGCTTGGCCTTGTGATTATAGATGAGGAACACGAGAGTAGCTATAAGAGTGAGAGTATGCCAAAATACCATGCGCGTGAAGTGGCAGAAGAGCTATGCCGGATAAAAAATGCCAGTCTTGTATTGGGTTCGGCAACACCGTCTGTTGAGTCTTATTACAAGGCAAAAAAAGGAGAAATGAGACTTTTTACTTTAAAGGAGCGGCTTGCGGGAGGGCAATTGCCTAAAGTATATGTGGAGGATTTGCGCAACGAACTCAAAAGTGGAAATCGTTCTATTTTGAGCAGGCGACTGTATGACTTGATTCGTGACCGACTTCAAAAAAAGGAACAGACGATTCTTTTTATTAATCGTAGAGGATATGCAGGGTTTGTATCGTGTCGGGCGTGTGGGCATGTTATGAAGTGCCCACACTGCGATGTATCCTTATCTGAACATACAAATCGTTTTAAAAACAAGAGTATGTTAGTCTGCCATTATTGTGGCTATACGATACCAGGAGTTACCAGTTGTCCACAATGTGGGTCTAAATATATTCTTGGCTTTCGGGCGGGTACACAACAGATTGAAGAGTTCTTGCATAGGGAGTTTCCAACGGCGCGTGTGCTTCGCATGGACGCTGATACAACAAAAGGCAAAGGCAGTTATGAGAGGATTTTGTCTCAGTTTGCCAATGAGGAGGCAGATATTCTTGTAGGAACACAAATGATTGTAAAAGGACATGATTTTGCAAAGGTTACATTGGTGGGAATTCTGGCGGCGGATATGTCTCTACATGTTGGGGATTACAGGGCAGGAGAGCGCACATTTCAGTTGCTTACTCAGGCGGCAGGCAGAGCAGGTAGAAGTGCATTGCCAGGGGAAGTTGTGATACAGACCTATCAGCCAGAACATTATGCGGTAGTGCATGCGGCCAATCAAGATTATGAACATTTTTTTGCAGAGGAAATTGCTTACCGTGATTTAATGATGTATCCACCAGTTGCACATATGCTTGCGGTGCTTGTGTTATCGAATGATGAAAAGATGGCGGAAATACAAATAAATACGCTTGCGGAACAGGCAAAACAACAGTTTGGTAATCGGAAATTTGTTTTAATAGGACCGACAGAAGCTTGCATTGGAAAGATTAATGATATTTACCGATATATTTTTTATATTAAACACGGGGAATATCAAGTGCTAACAGCGGTGAAAGATGCGCTGGAACAGACAGTTTATGCGAGAAAATGGAACGCTGACAGTGTGCAGTTTGATTTTGATCCACTAAACAACTATTAATATTTAATTCTATCAATTGAAAAGAAAGAGGAAGGAAAAGTTATGGCAATTAGAACAATTAGAGAAATAGGCGATCCTGTGTTAAGTAAGGTTTCAAAAGAAGTAAAAGAAATTACGCCAAGAGTGCAGGAATTAATTGACGATATGTTTGAGACAATGTATGAAGCAAATGGTGTCGGACTTGCAGCGGTGCAGGTGGGGGTACTAAAGAGAATCGTTGTAATTGATACAGGAGACGACCCCGTACTACTGATTAATCCTCGCGTTGTAGAAGTTAGCGGAGAGCAGACAGGAAATGAGGCTTGTCTAAGTGTACCGGGAAAAACTGGATCAGTAACAAGACCTAATTATGTTAAAGCGATTGCACAAGATGAGGAATTAAACGAATTTGAGATTGAAGGAGAAGAGCTTTTGGCAAGGGCTTTAATTCATGAGATAGAGCATCTTGATGGGCATCTTTTTGTTGAGAAAGTAGAAGGTCCATTGATGGATGTGGAAATTGTGGAGGAAGAAGAGTAGATGGAGATTGTTTTTATGGGAACCCCTGACTACGCAGCAAGTGCGTTGGAGGCGTTAATAAAGGCAGGGCATGTGGTGACAGCTGTTGTGACGCAGCCAGATAAGGCGAAGGGAAGAAGTGGCCAAGTACAGTGTTCACCAGTGAAAGAGTGTGCTGTCAGACATGGAATTACGGTTTTACAACCAGTTAAAATTAAAATGCCAGAGGCAATTGAGGAATTGAAGAAGTATGAAGCAGATGTCTATGTAGTAGCTGCTTTTGGACAGATATTATCAAAAGAAATTTTGGAAATACCAAAATTTGGTTGCGTGAATATCCATGCGTCATTGTTGCCCAAATATAGAGGTGCAGCACCCATCAATCAATGTATTATAGATGGCGAGAAGGAAACTGGTATCACGATTATGCAGATGGATGCAGGAATTGATACAGGAGACATACTTATGCAGAAAAAGGTTATCCTAGAAGATAAGGAGACCGCAGAGACACTTTTTGATAAACTTTCACAGGCGGGGGCAGAGTTGATTGTGGAGGCACTGTCTAAGATGGAACGAGGGGAACTCACACCGACAAAGCAGGATGAAAGCCTTGCAAGTTATGTTAAAATGATGGAGAAGTCAAAAGGGAAAATAGATTGGACTTGTGATGCAGTTTCTATAGAACGGCTGATTCGGGGATTGAATCCTTGGCCGAGCGCGTACACCTTCTGGCAGGAAAAAACAGTTAAAATTTGGCGCAGTGATGCGATGGAGAATTCTGTGCAAAATATAGAACAGCCAGGAACGATTGTTTCAGTGGAAAAAAAATTTTTTGATGTGGCTTGTGGAAAAGGAGTTTTGAGAATCTATGAGTTGCAGCTAGAAGGAAAAAAACGTATGGATACAAAAAGCTTTCTGCTGGGAAATCCGTGGAAGGTAGGAATGTTTTTGGGTACAATGTAATTTTTTAAATCGAAAGGAGAAATTATGCCATTTGGTTTTGGATATTATTTTGATGCTACGTATATTTTAGTGCTGATTGGTGCAGTGCTTAGCATTATCGCGTCTGCGCGGGTGAATTCGACATTTAATCAATATGCAAGAGTGCGAAGTATGTCGGGTATGACCGGTGCGCAGACTGCGGAGGCAATTCTGCGCAGCAAGGGAATCTATGATGTGCGAGTGGAGCACATTAGAGGAAATCTAACTGACCACTATGACCCAACAAAGAAAGTAGTACGGCTTTCGGATAGCGTGTACAGTTCAACTTCTGTTGCTGCGATTGGTGTGGCAGCGCATGAGTGCGGACATGTCATGCAGCACCATGAAGGATATGCGCCACTCAATTTTAGAACAGCACTGGTTCCGGCGGCAAATATTGGGTCAAAACTGGGAATTCCTATCATACTTGTTGGATTGCTTTTGGGAAGTAATCCTGTGTTGGTAAACATTGGGATTTGGGTATTTTCTCTTGCAGTTCTTTTTCAGATAGTGACGCTTCCAGTAGAGTTTGACGCTTCTAAGAGAGCGCTTGTCTGTATTGAACAGTATGGGATTGTGACAAGTGATGAACGCAAAAAGAGTGCAAAAGTATTAAAGGCGGCAGCATATACTTATGTTGCGGCAGCGGCAGCGTCAATTTTACAGCTTTTGCGGCTTGTGATGCTGTTTGGGAGACGAGATGACTAAGATAGTTCAGAAACAAAATAAAACACAAAGCGTAGACCAGCGCATGATTGTGCTGGAAATGTTATTGACGGAAAATGTATTTTCCCATATTGTTGTGCGGGAGGTACTAAACAAATACAATTATTTGCCACAACAAGAGAAAGCCTTTATGAAACGACTTTATGAAGGTACTTTGGAGCGTCAAATAGAGTTGGATTATGTGATTAATCAGTATTCCAAGATAAAAACAGAAAAAATGAAGAAAGTTATCTGTGCAATTATGCGCATGAGTGTATACCAGATTTTGTATATGGATGCGGTGCCAAATGCTGCTGCCTGCAATGAGGCGGTAAAACTTGCACAGAAAAAAGGATTTGCTTCATTGAAGGGATTTGTAAATGGTGTTCTTAGAAATATTGCGCGAAATAAAGATAATATCACGTATACGAGTCTATCCGTAAAATATTCTATGCCAGAGTGGATTATAAATCTATGGATAGAACAGTTTGGAGTTAAAACGACAGAAACTATGCTTGCAGGACTTTTAGAGGAACATTTGGTGACTATTCGTTTTCGCAAAATGCTAGACTCCGTAGACGTTTCAATAGAAGATACTGTAAGTGCTGTGCGTAATGCACTTGCAGAACAAAGAGGAACAATAAAGCAGCATCCATATCTGCCCTGTGCGTATTGTTTGTCAGGTACGGATGATCTTACAAAGCTTCCCTATTATAAAAATGGTGCTTTTGTTGTTCAGGATATCAGTTCTATGCTTGCAATCAAAGCAATTGGTATTGAAAAGTATGTAAGTGATTTGAAAATTCAAGATACAAAAAAAATAATAACAGTAGTTGATTTGTGCGCAGCGCCAGGTGGAAAGTCCATGTTTGCGGCAGATATTTTGGAACAAAGTGGTGTTAATTATACAATATATTCAAGAGATATTTCTATAGACAAAGTTGATACTATGTTAGAAAATTTTTATAGATGTCAACTAAAAAATATAATAGCAGAGATTGTAGATGCTACTGTGGAAGAAGAACGGCTTGTAGAGAACGCTGACATTGTGATTGCAGATGTTCCTTGTTCTGGTTTTGGTGTCATTGGGAAAAAACGTGACATTAAATATAGGACCACCCCAGAATCAATTGCGGAAGTTATCGCATTACAAAAGCAAATTCTTGCGGTGGCAGCGCGGTATTTAAAGCCGGGTGGAAGGTTGTTGTTTAGCACTTGTACGATTAATCAAAACGAAAATGAAAGGCACTTTGCATGGTTGCGCGATGTGTTAAAATTGGTGCCTTTATCATTGAATGACACACTGCCAGTTTGCTTACATACAGAGACAACGCAAGAAGGATACTTGCAGTTATTGCCGGGAGTACACAATGCAGATGGATTTTTTATCAGTGTATTTTGTAAGCCAGATAGGGAGGGAAAATATCAGTACGATGGAGAAAGAATCATATGATATTAAATCGATGACATTGAGTGAAATAAAGACGGTGATTGCGTCGATGGGCGAAAAACCATTTCGCGCCAAGCAGCTGTATGAATGGATGCATGTGAAACTTGCAAGAAGTTATGAAGAGATGACAAATCTGCCTAAAAGTTTGCGGCAGCAGTTAGCACAAAAATATCCATACATTTCATTGAGGGAAGTAACAATTCAAACATCGAAGCTCGATGGGACGAAAAAATATCTCTTTGCTTTGGCAGATGGAAATTATGTGGAGAGTGTTTGGATGCAATATCATCATGGAAATTCTGTGTGCATCTCGTCGCAAGTAGGATGCCGCATGGGCTGCCGGTTTTGTGCCTCTACGCTTGATGGATTGGAAAGAAATCTTACACCGTCAGAGATGCTTGAACAGATTTATATGATATCGAGAAATACTGGGGAGCGAGTTTCCAATATTGTTGTTATGGGTACAGGGGAACCACTAGACAATTATGATAATTTGCTGCGCTTTCTATACATGGTTTCTGATGAAAATGGACTTAATATTAGCCAGCGAAATATTACTGTTTCAACTTGCGGTATTGTGGAGAATATGAGACGGCTTGCAAAGGAAAAGTTACAGATTACATTGGCGTTATCTCTTCATGGTTCCACACAAGAAAAAAGACAAGAACTGATGCCAATTGCAAACAGATATGCGATTGATGAGGTAATTAGTGCTTGCCGCTATTATTTTGAACAGACAGGTCGGCGTGTCACATTTGAGTACAGCCTTGTTGGCGGAGTCAACGATACAGAGACGGACGCGGAAAATCTGTGTAAGTTAATAGCAGGGCTGAATTGTCATATTAATCTCATACCTGTCAATCCCATTCAAGAGCGTGATTATATTGCGTCCGAGCGCAGAGATGTACTTAACTTTCAAAGTAGATTAGAGAAAAAGCATATCAATGCTACTGTTCGCAGGGAGATGGGCAGAGACATTGACGGAGCATGTGGCCAGCTGCGGAGAAGGTTTGGAGACTTGAATTAACATTACACATGTGCTAATATAAGTAGAAGTGTGAAAAATGATATAATCATTCTCACTGATTGGAGGAGAAAAAGTGAAGTTATTTTCTATAACGGATGTTGGCAGGAGAAGGGAAATTAACGAGGACTATCTATATACTTCGGATAAGCCGGTGGGAAATCTTCCAAATCTTTTTATTGTAGCGGATGGTATGGGCGGGCATAATGCGGGCGATTATGCGTCAAAACATGCGGTGGAAAAGGCTGTATCAGTGATTGAACAGTATACGGAAGAATATGATGCGGAGAATATACTGCAGAAGGCAATCGATGATGCCAACACACACATCCATCAAATTGCAAGACAAAACAGTAAATATAAAGGGATGGGAACAACGTTTGTTGCAGTGACTTTTGAGGGAAATCATGTGACAGCTGCCAATGTAGGAGACAGCAGAATGTATATCATCAATGATTTCATAACACAGATCACCAAGGACCACTCACTTGTTGAGGAAATGATAGATATGGGAGGAATAGATAGGGAAGCAGCAAGAAGCCATCCAGATAAGAATATCATCACAAGGGCAGTCGGTGTAAAGGAGTATGTACTTGTGGATTTTTTTGACGTGCATATCGGACCAGCAGAGAAACTGCTGCTTTGTACAGACGGACTTACCAATATGCTAAAAGATAACGAAATACACAGGATTATCGTTGAGAGCAGCAGCTTGGAAGAAGCCGGAATCCGTCTGATTGAAGCTGCCAATCAAAACGGCGGGCGAGATAATATAGCTGTGGTTCTTGTGGAACCGTTTGGAGGTCGGAATGATTAAGTTGGGAATGCTGATTGGTGGTCGTTATGTGGTGCTGGAAAAGATTGGCACTGGCGGCATGTCGGATGTATACAGAGCAAAAGATCAAAAGCTGAATCGGTTTGTGGCGGTCAAAGTGCTAAAACAGGAGTTTTCGGAAAATCGGAATTTTGTGTCAAAATTCCGGGTGGAAGCTCAGGCGGCGGCGGGACTTATGCACCCAAATATTGTAAATGTTTATGATGTGGGAGAAGAAGAGGGAATTCACTATATTGTGATGGAGCTTGTAGAGGGTATTACACTCAAAAAGTACATTGAGAAAAAAGCTAGACTTACTACAAAGGAAGCTATCAGCATTGCAATACAGGTTGCAATGGGGATTGAGGCGGCCCATAACAATCATATCATACACAGAGATATTAAACCACAAAATATTATTATTAGCAAAGAAGGAAAAGTTAAGGTAACTGACTTTGGCATTGCCAAAGCAGCGTCGAGTAATACAATTACTTCCAATGTAATGGGTTCTGTCCATTATACGTCACCAGAACAAGCAAGAGGGGGCTTTTCGGACGAAAAAAGTGATATTTACTCTATGGGAATTACATTGTTTGAGATGCTGACAGGACGAGTACCGTTTAATGGTGATACCACGGTAGCTATTGCCATTAAGCATATACAGGATCCCATGCCGCTTCTGCGAGATTTTGTGCCGGAAATACCACAGAGTGTAGAAAATATTGTTATGAAATGTACACAGAAGAGTCCAGACAGACGATATCAGTGTATGAGTGAGATGATAGCTGATTTAAAGTGCTCTCTGATTAATCCAGATGCTGTAATTGCTCAGGTGAAACCAGAGGAGGATACAGGCAAGACTAAGATTATGCCAAACAGTGATCGGGTTGCATCTATTTCCGTACCACCAGTATTAAATACAGTGTGGGAAGATAAAATACCACAGAAGGAAACATATGCGGATGAGGCTGATTTAGAAGCGATGCCAGATTTGATAGCACCAGTAAAATCGAAAAGAAAAAGCAATAATTATGAGGAGGAGGCTTACGAGGATTTCTATTATACGGATGATACATACTATGATATCATTGAAGAGAAACCCGAAAAAAATAGTATACAAAGGAAAACGAACAAGACATCAAGTTCTTCTAATACGAAGAAGTCAGTGAAAAAGCCAACCAAGAAGTCAGCGAAGAAATCTGCAAACAAGTCTGGAAATAATAAGCAGAACACAAAAACAAGGCAAAATAAGTCAACTGTAACTTCAAATAAGACATATGATTATTATGAAGAAGATTATGCACAGGAGACTGTCAATCGTCAGAATGTTCGCGAGAGTACATATGATTATGATGAGGATTTTGAGAGAAACTACGGGAAAAACGAGTATGATTACAATCCAAAAGCAGAAGGTTTTACGACAGTTCTTACAGTAATTGCTGCGGTAATTGTCGGATGTATTTTGTTGTATTTTGTAGGACAGGCAACTGGAATGTTTGAGCAGATTGGAGGAGCACCACTTCACAATAAAGTCAATGGAAGTGAGGCTGATGAAAGTGTAGTGATGCCAGAGTTTGCAGACCAGGATGTGGAAACGGTCAAGGAGGCGCTCAATTCCGTCGGATTAGGATATAAAACTACATATATTGAATCGACACAATACACAAAAAATAAAGTGATATCAGCTGCACTTGAAAATGGTCAGACAGTGCTTCCTAATGATAAGATTCCTGTGAATACAACAATTGTGTTGACAGCAAGTGCAGGGACAAATGGAATTAACGTTCCTTCTGTACAAGGCTTGTCGGAGGCAGAAGGAACCGCAACATTGACCAAGGAAGGCTTTAAGGTGGCAAAGACGCAGGAAGCTTCGGCTGAGTATCCAAAAGGAACAATCATTGCACAGTTTCCAGAGGGAAATACTACAGCACCGATTGAATCTGAGATTACAATTGTCATAAGCAATGGCAGCGATCAAGTTGAGGTGCGTATGCCGGGAGTTCTTGGCAGTGCAAAGGAGACTGCAATCAGTGCGCTGGAAGCGGCAGGGTTGGTGGTCAATAGTATTGAAGAATCATATAGTGAATATCCTGAAGGGCAGATTTGTTATCAGAGTTATGAAGCAGGGACGACGGTTACAGCAGGAACGACAGTTGATTTGAAGATTAGCATTGGAAAAGAGACTGCAACGTACAATTGTAGTCTGCTCATACAAGCACCTGAAGATTATATTGGCGGTAATGCAGAGATACTTCTTACAACTGCTGACAATTCACAGCAGTTGTGGTCTGCACAGAGTATAACAGCATTTCCAGTACCGATTAATTTGAATAATTTCACAAGTCCCTCTGCTTATGGGATAGTAATTGTCACCTATATAAGAAATGCGGAACAAGTTGTGACAGATGCAGACGGAAATCAAACGATACAAGTAGTTCCAGAGGCGGCACAGACAAAACAGAATGTACAATTTACAAAAAATTAGTACAGATAAAGTGGGTAACATTATGCAGGGTAAGATCATTAAAGGAATTGCGGGTTTTTATTATGTTCATGTTCCCGACAAGGGTATCTATGCATGTAAGGCAAAGGGAATTTTTAGAAAAGAGAATATTAAACCACTTGTAGGTGATAATGTTGATATAGAGATTACACATGTAAAAGATTTTGAAGGAAATATCAAGACTATTCTTCCAAGAAGGAATGAACTCTTACGTCCTGCGGTTGCCAATATCGATCAGGCATTGTTAATTTTTGCTATGACAAAACCAGAACCAAATTTTAATCTTCTTGATCGGTTTTTAATTATGATGCGACAGCAAGGATTAGAGTGTATTCTGTGTTTTAATAAAAGTGACCTTTCAGATAGTGCACAAAAGGAATACATTGCACAAATTTATAAGCACAGTGAATATTCAAGTTTATTTTTAAGTGCTGAAAAAAGAGAAGGAATTGATGCGTTAGCACAAAAACTGTATGGTAAAACTACGACTGTAGCTGGACCAAGTGGTGTAGGAAAATCATCAATTATAAACTGTTTACAAAAAGACAAACAGATGGAGACTGGAGAAATCAGTGAGAAGATTGCTCGTGGAAAACATACAACAAGACATTCAGAGCTAATTACAATTTCTGGAAATACTTACATTATGGATACGCCGGGATTTAGTTCTTTGTCTTTGTTCTCACTAGAAAAGGAGCAACTAAAAGATTATTATCCAGAATTTGCGTCGTATGAGTCTGAATGCCATTTTTTGACATGCACTCATATTCATGAACCGATATGTGGAGTGCGTGAGGCATTAACAAAGGGGCTCATCAGTCAGATAAGGTATGACAATTATGCAGCACTTTATAAGGAACTAAAAGAGAAAGAAAAGAGGAAATATTAGTATGAATTATCTATGTCCTTCAATACTTGCAGCAGATTTTTGGGAGCTTGGCAGACAAATTGCAATTGTAGAAAAGGCAGGGGTCCCTTATTTGCATATTGATGTGATGGATGGCATGTTTGTACC
Organism: Lachnospiraceae bacterium; assembly: GCA_011959805.1. GTDB lineage: Bacteria > Bacillota > Clostridia > Lachnospirales > Lachnospiraceae > COE1. The sequence goes on from BLMC01000006.1 coordinate 60,472, forward strand.
GTCCATCTCTTTTGGAATGCCAGTGCTTGAATGTGTAAGAAAAAAATCGAAACTTTTTATGGACGTGCACATGATGGTAAAAAATCCTGAGCGCTATATTGAGGAATTAATTCAGCTAGGTGCGGATGGCGTGACTATTCATGTGGAGGCATGTGATTGTATAACAGAAACACTTTTAAAAATACGGGAGCTTGGTGCAAAAACAGGGCTTGCGATTAATCCAGAGACTCCTGTGAGTGCAGTATTTCCTTATATGGAATTGGTTGATATGGTGTTGGTGATGACAGTGCATCCAGGATTTGGCGGACAGAAATATATAACTGGTTGTTTTGAAAAGATTCGGGAAATGCGACATGTAATCAATGAGAGCTATCCTGAAGTAAAGCTGGAGATTGATGGTGGTGTGACTCTGGACAATTTGGAGAAAAATCTTGAGATAGGGGCAAATGTTATCGTGACAGGATCTGCCATATTTAAAGGTGATATAGAGGCGAACGTCCAAGAATTTTTAAAACGGATGTAAGAAATTGTTCAAAAATTTAATCTTGCTTATCTTTTTCTTTGATAGCATTCCTTGAAAATCATTTGTATAGTCTGCTATGCACCTGACTTTTAAATTATATTTTTGAAGAAAAATCCCACATATTTTTAAAAGTTCTTTTTAACAATGCTTAATCAAAATTTTTCATTAAATGGATAAAAAAGGGTTGCTTGAATTTAAAACTGTGTTATAATGATACAGAATGCCTGAAAGGTGGTGAGACTATGGCAAATGTAATGGTAGTGGATGACGCTGTTTTTATGAGGATGACAATTAAAAAAATGCTTGAGGCACATGGACATTCGGTAATTGGAGAAGCAGGAAATGGTGTGGAAGCGGTAAAAAAATATGTGGAGATAAGACCAGATGTTGTACTGCTTGATATAACAATGCCTGAGATGAACGGGGTAGATGCATTGAAGCGAATAAAAGAAGTCGATGCAAAAGCGAGAGTGATTATCTGTTCTGCGATGGGACAGCAGGCAATGGTTGCACAGGCGATTCAGAGCGGTGCAAAGGACTTTGTCGTGAAGCCATTTGAAGAAGGACGATTGGTTGCTGCTGTGAATAGAGTGATGGCAATGTAACTTTATTACTTTGATAAATAATGATACAGCAATAAATACATACGAAAAAAGAAAAAAATGAAAATAATGGTAGACAAACCATTATTTTTATTGTATGATAGAGAAAACGTTTTCTGGAAAACGTTTTCTTAAAGAAACAACAATGATATCTGTGGTGTTCTATTAAGTCTAGGAGAAATGGGTGATTTATGAGTTGGTTTCAATAAGGGATGTAGCAGGTAAAGCTGGAGTGGCGATTTCTACAGTATCCAAGGTACTAAATCACTATCCAAATGTGAGTGAGGAAACAAAACAGAAAGTAACTGCGGCAATCGAAGAACTTGGATTTCTTCCTAATACAATTGCCTCGGCACTGTCTTCCAAGAAAACAGGAAGAATTGCGCTAGTGCTTGATGTAAATCGACATGCACAGACGGTTGATGAGATTCCAATGCAATATATTATTGGAGCAATCAATAAAGCAAAGGAAAAAGGAATCGATATCATCACAGTGTTCTTTACCATGATTGCTGAGATGAACGTGGAGGGGATGACACGATATTTTCAATCCCAAGGGATAGAAGGATTACTTATATGCGATCTTTCAAAAGATGATGTCACATTGAGAACGCTGGTGGAGGCGGGAGGATTTAAAAGTGTGCTTATTGATGCGCCAGGCATCAGCGAGAATACATCAAGTATTCACATTGATAATGCAAAGGCGCAATATGAGGTAGCGAAGAAATTTCTAACAGGAAAACAAAATAAAAAGATTTTGTATCTCTCTGGAAAGAAAAATGGTTATGTCTCTGAGGAGCGATTAAATGGCATGAATAGGCTGGCGGAGGAGATGGGACTTCAAGTGTTAGTTAGAACTGGAAACTTTAGTGAACTCGAGGCAAGAAAGTTGACAATGCAGTATGCAAAGAGCAAGGATGCGATTATATGTGCATCAGATTTAATGGCAATTGGGGCAATGAAAGCATTGATTGATATGGATATTTACAGACCTGTGTGTGGGTTTGATGGCGTAAGTTTAATGGGATATGCAGGCAAGCAAATGCATACTGTAAAGCAAGACTTTCAGCAGATTGCAGCAAACGCTGTGGAAGAACTTTTTCGTTTGATGGAAGGGGGAAGTGGGCAGGATATTGTGATACCGCACAAACTGATTCGCATCAAATATTTGGATGTGATTTCATAAAAGTAGCAGAATATGGATTATTAAAATGCATATAATTTAAGAATGCCATTGGTATTCTTGCTGCGGCGTGCAAGTTAGCTTTGTCGACATAGAATATTTGCACGCTTGCAATAAAAGGTAACTGTTTAGATAACTCATTGAACTATTATGGATTGCAGATTTGTCTAAACTGTTACAGTAAAAGGAACTTATTAATATCAATAAATGCTGTAAAGGCAGCAAGAAAAGGAGTAGAAAGATGAATGTTAAAGAGAATTTGGAAGCAGTAACACAAAGAATGTATAACAAGACAGTCAAGGAACTTGATGACAGTCAGCTTTACCTCGCAATCCTGAATATGACAAAGGATATGATGAAAGATAAGGGTGCAATTAAGGGAACCAAAAAGATTTATTATATCTCAGCGGAGTTTTTGATTGGGAAATTGCTGTCCAACAACCTAATTAATCTTGGAATTTATGAGGAGTTGGAAGCAGCACTTAAAGAAGAAGGTAAGGAACTTAGCCGCATTGAGGAGGTTGAGCCAGAGCCATCTCTTGGAAATGGTGGCCTTGGAAGACTTGCAGCATGTTTCTTAGATTCTATTGCAAGTCTTGGACTTCCTGGAGATGGTATTGGCCTAAACTACCATTTTGGACTGTTTAAACAAGTGTTTAAGGATAGACAGCAGACAGCGGAAAAGAATGATTGGATTGAGGACCAGTCGTGGCTTACTAAAACAGATATTTCTTTCCCTGTATATTTTGGAAAGAAAAAAGTAATGTCTAGGCTTTATGATATTGATGTAATTGGATACGAGGAAGGCATGAATAAGCTGCATTTATTCGATATTGAGACAGTCGATGAAAGCATTGTTCAGAATGGTATTGATTTCGATAAGACGGATATTGATAAGAACCTCACATTATTCCTCTATCCAGATGATTCTGATGAGGCGGGCCAGCAGCTTCGTATTTATCAGCAATACTTTATGGTATGTAATGGCGCACAGTTGATTTTAAAAGAGATGAAAGACAACGGTTATGATTTACACAAGATGTATGACCATGTAGTGATTCAAATCAACGATACGCATCCAACTATGGTAATTCCTGAACTGATTCGTATCCTTACAGAAGTGGAAGGATTTGACATGGATGAAGCAATTGATGTGGTCAGCAGAACTTGTGCATACACAAATCATACAATTCTTGCAGAAGCACTTGAGAAATGGCCAGTAAAGTATTTGCAGAAAGTTGTTCCACAGCTTATGCCAATTATCTGGGAATTGGATAAGAGGGCGTCCATTAAGTATAAAGACCCAAAAGTACAGATTATCGATGATAATATGCGCGTGCATATGGCACATATTGATATTCACTATGGTTTTTCAGTAAATGGTGTAGCGGCGATTCATACAGAGATTTTGAAGGATTCTGAGTTAAATCACTTCTATAAGATTTATCCAGAGAAATTTAACAACAAGACAAATGGTATCACTTTTAGAAGATGGCTTTTGTCTTGTAACAGAGAGCTTGCAGCATGTATCACAAAAACAATAGGAGCTGACTACAAGAAGGATGCTGTGGAGCTTGAGAAGTTGATGGAATATCTAAATGATGAGGCACTTTTGACAGAAATCAAGGCGATTAAGAGAACAAAGAAAGAGGAACTTGTGGCTTATCTCAAAGAAAATGAGGGACAGGATATCAATCCAGATTCTATCTTTGATATTCAGATTAAGAGACTTCATGAGTACAAACGTCAGCAGATGAATGCGCTTTATATTATTCATAAATATCTTGAGATTAAAGGCGGAAAGAAACCATCAACTCCAATCACCTTTATTTTTGGCGCAAAGGCGGCTCCCGCATATATAATTGCACAAGATATTATTCATTTACTGTTGTGTCTGGAGGAGATTGTCAATAATGATCCAGATGTAAAAGACTATATGAAAGTAGTTATGGTAGAGAACTATAACGTAGGCTATGCAGAGAAGTTAATACCAGCATGTGATATTTCAGAGCAGATTTCCTTGGCTTCCAAAGAGGCAAGTGGTACAGGTAATATGAAGTTTATGTTAAATGGTGCTGTGACGCTTGGAACAAGTGATGGTGCCAATGTGGAGATTCATGAGCTTGTAGGAGATGACAATATCTATATCTTTGGAGAGAAATCAGAACAGGTTATTGAACATTATGCGAAGTCAGATTATGTGTCGAAGGACTTTTATGAAAAGAGCAATGTGATTAAAACAGCAGTCGATTTTATTACAAATGAAGATGTGCTCAAGATAGGAAATGAGGAGCGCTTAACTAGACTGCAGAGAGAACTGATTAATAAAGACTGGTTTATGACACTTCTGGACCTTGAAGATTATATTGCTACAAAGGATAAGATGTTTGAAGATTACAAGGATGAGGCGAAGTGGAAACGCATGATGCTTGTAAATATTGCAAAGGCAGGTTTCTTCTCATCAGATAGAACGATTGAGGAGTATAATAGAGATATCTGGAAATTGAGATAAGAATATTATAAACTGATAAGAGATTATGTGTTTAAAAATAACGAATTTGTTATCTGTTCCAATAAAAATAGGATAAAAATAACAGAACTAGTATTGATAGGATTCCTCTTAAGCAAGGTAAATAACCAAGATTTGCTTAAGGGGGATTTTTTATACACACAGACACCCAAGTGAAAATTGTTAACAGAAGCTGACGGGTGTCTGGCCGCAAGTAGGGGAAGGAAACTTTAAGCGAAATAGTTTGACATATATCTATTTTTAATCCAGTTATTTTGTGGCATCTAAAGAACTATTTTGTCGTAAGGCGTCATTTCCCTTGTGCCGTCTTTGAAGCCCTGTTCGCATCTAAGGAACTACTTTGTCGTAAGGCCAATCGATAATCCCACCAAAATCCTTGACATCTGTGTAGCCGAGACTTATAAGAGTCTGTGCGGCTATTGCACTTCGCCTACCACTGCGGCAATATACTAGTATTGTTTGTTCTTTATCTGGAAGTTCCGTTTCCGCTCGTTCCTCAAGCGCTCCATAAGGAATGAGTAAGGCGTTTTCTATATGTTCACTGGCATATTCATCTGCTTCCCTTACGTCAATAAGCACGAAATTATCAGAATTATCGATAATTTCCTTTGCTTCTTCCGCGGTTATTTTCATATATACATTCTCCGTTTCTTGATTTTCACTGCCAGAGATGCTAGTCTGGCAGCCGTTTATACATAGCGTTCCCACGACTGCCAAAATTATTATTGTTTTAAGTTTTTTATATTTCATAAAAATCCCCCATGCCGCCTTTTGGCGGCTCAAATAGAAATGAAAAACGCTGTTTTTTGCGTTTTTCGGCGTGAAATTTAGTAATTCTCCACAAAACAGTCTTTACTACGAGTGGTTAAAATTACTTTTCATGCTAGAAACTTAAATATAATTTTAGGACTTAAAAATAGGAATATCATTCTGAAATTACTCTACAGCGTTTTTTGTAACATGCAATTCCATATCTGTAGATGGTTTTCATACCATCATCTATCAGAGTTTCTTCATAATTTCTGTCATAAATTTGCCTGAATGCTTCTTTACAAGCGTCGTCAAATGCTGCATTTTCAGCATATTTTAGTTCAATAATGATGCCAATTTCCTTATCCTCAACTTCCACAAGAATGTTACTATAACCGTCGCCAGACTCAGCATTGGATTTGACTTTCCAATCATTTCTATTTCCGAATAACCCAAGCAAAATACCATGATAAAAATTTTCTTTCATTTCCTTTTTGACATTAGTGTCACGAATGCTAATTGTTTTTCGTAAATAGGACGCAAATTCTTTTTCAATGGTAGCGGCATCGTTTTCCTCGAATGCTTTGTAGAAGTTTTCCAGCTTTTTTGTGTCTTTTCTTGCTTCTTCCTTAAACCATTTTCGTATTTGCTGAACATAAATCCAATGAATTTCCTTATTTGGAATGACAAGAGTCGATATTTCTTCCTCATCTTTTCCATCCTGCGTCAAATATCCTGTTGTAAAAAGTAGGCTCCAGAGATTGTCAATGTCAGAATCCAGATCGCGGTAAGTTAGTTCTTGATGAATCATCTTTTTAACATGACCGCCGTTAATTAAAAGCTCAATTTCATCTCTGGTAGTGGCATCTGCCCTGGCTATAAACCGTCTAACAATATCATTGCTGCTTGTGTTTACCCAATAATTCTGTGGTTCTGTAGATGACTTCATTTTCAAGGCATGACAGTAACTTACCACATCCCACGGACAATAAATGTCAAGATTATTAAAATGATAGCCATCATACCATTCTTTAATGGTATGATATTTTTCCATAAATCCATAATATTCAAGCATCTGCCTAACTTCTGCATCTGTAAATCCAAAAAATTCATTATATTGAATATCTTTTACTGTATACACACTAAAATTATTCAGCCCTGTAAAAATACTTTCTTTTGAAATTCTAAGACATCCTGTAAGTATTGCAAATTTTAGACTGTCGTTTGTTTTAAAAGCATTTCCAAACAAACCTCTGATAAATTCTACCATAGAATTATAATATCCTGCCTGATATGCCTTATCAAGCGGTACATCATATTCATCAACCAGTATGACTGTATCCTGTCCATAATGTTTTTGTAGAAAATGCGATAACATTAGTAGACTGTCTTTCAACAAATCATCTGACATTGTAAATGTACCTGTTTTGTCTGTATTGATAAGTGCCTTGTACTGACTGCGTTCCGTATCATCAATCTTGCTGCTTTCCAGTAGAAATTGAAATCGCATTGCTTCTTTTCCGATAATTCTTCGGAGCATTACTTTTGCTTCTTCAAAGTTTTCTCCAGTTGCCCCTTTTAAGGTAATCGAAATTACCGGAAATTTTCCCATATATTCTTCACATAATTCTTTTTCCCTTGCAATCTCAAGTCCATTAAAAATCATGTTGTCATTATCAACTTCAAAAAAATTTTTTAGCATACTCATGTTTAACGTTTTCCCGAAACGTCTTGGGCGCGTGAATAGGTTTACCTTTCCCAGATTTTCCATCAGTGTTTTAATAAGTCCAGTTTTATCAACATAATAAAATCCTTGTGTACGTATTTCTTTAAAATTTTCAATTCCCATAGGAAGCTTTACTTTTTCTGTCATACAGTATCCCTTTCGTTGAAAACGTTTGTATTTTCTAACAGTATATCATATAGTAAACTACATGTGCAACTTAACTAAAAATCAAAATTCTTCTTTTCCTAATCGCAAATCAAGATGAAAATGTTTGTCTTTGGTGTTTTTTGGCGTGAAATTTAGCACTTCTCTGCGAAGCAGCTTTTGCTGCAAGCGGTTTTCACACGAAAGGCAGTATAATAACAATTATGGTATTAAAATATAATGATGTTGGGGTCAAAAGGTATTTTGCCTCCTATGATACCAC